>NZ_MZGS01000017.1 GCF_003111625.1 Methanobrevibacter thaueri
AAGTAATTTACTATTTTTTAACCATTAAAAACAAAATTAAAGAAAAATTAGAACGAATTTTCACCGAAGTGAAATTTCAACTGTAAAAAATTTAAAATCAAATAAGCCTATAAAATTTTACAGACTCTTTTTTTTTAAATTTAAGTATCATTAGTTCCATACCTTATACCATGTGTTCAATAGTAGGTTTACAAGGTAAGGTCAAGGCAGATGATATAGTTAAAATGTTAAAGGTCTCTAAAAATAGGGGGCCGGATTCATCAGGTCTTTTTTTAGATGAAATTTACACAGACATTGATTTGGATGAATTCAGTGATGATAATGACTATCCTATAGCTTTTGGCCATAATCTGCTTTCAATTTATGACCTGAATGATAGGGTTTCCGAGCCACAGCCGGTGGCAAATGACAATCTTGTTGTAGTTTTCAATGGTGAAATCTACAATTTCAGGACAATCACCAATCTGCTTTCCAAGGTGGGTGTTGAAAAGGAGATTCTGTCCGATGCGGAGGCATTGCTTTACCTGATTGACTTCTACAATAAGGGAGACCTTGTAAAGGCTATTCAGATGGCAACCAAACTGATTGACGGGGATTATGCATTTGCCGTTTGGGATGGTGAAAATCTTGCGATTTCAAGAGATCCGTTGGGTGTCAAACCGCTCTTTTATGCTGAAAATGATGATTTAAAAGGTTTTGCATCATCCAGACAGTCCTTATATGAGGTCGGTTTTGATGAGATTGAAACATTGAAGCCAGAACACATTCTTTTTAACTGGGAGGATATAGCTCCGGCACAACCAATTTATGAAAAAATCTATGAGGGTGACGTAACTAAAATAGACAAGCTATTAAAGTTAAGTGTTTCCAAAAGGATTGAAGGATTAAGAGAGGTCGGTGTAATATTTTCAGGTGGTCTTGACAGTTCGTATCTCGCATTGCTTTTGGGAGAGATAGCCGAAAACATTCCATTGAAAATCACATTATATGCGGTGGGGGCCGAAGGTTCAAAGGACATTGAATCAGCGATATATGCCTCAAAATTCCTCAATCTTGACTTGAAGATATGTGAGGTTACAGAGGAGATGGTGCGCGAAAGTCTCCCAGAGGTCGTAAAGGCAATCGGTGATGACAATCTCATGAAGGTCGGCGTTGGAATGACCACATACCTTGCAACAAAGATGGTTGCCGAGGACGGAATAAAAGTGGCTATATCCGGCCAGGGTGCAGATGAGCTCTTTGGAGGATATAAGCGTTACCTTGAAAGCTTTGTAAACGACACCCTGAACTATGACATCCGTATGGACATCTCAAACATGTACCATGTGAACCTGGAACGTGATGACGCATGCTCAATGCTCAATTCAGTCGAGTTGAGATTGCCGTTTCTGGACAAGAACCTTGTGGAGCTGGTATTAAACATCCCTGACAACAAGAAAATCGTCTCCATGCATGACGACATGCGCAAAAGCATATTGAGGAAATTGGCCTTTGAAGAGGGTCTTGATTATGAAATAGCCTACAGGCCCAAAAAGGCAGCCCAATACGGAACAGGCATCGATAAGATTTTAAGAAAGAAGATTTTAAAGGATACCGACATTTCACAGTATCTTAAATAATCTTTTCAAACTTTTTTTAATCACTTTTCCCATTTTTTCTTATAACTTTATTAATATTAAAAAACATAATAAATATATTATTGATTAATATAGGAGTTTTAATATTATGACAATCGAAAAAGATGCTGAAGATATCATAGAAAAATTTTCAAAAATATTAGAGGACATTCCAGATTCAGATGAAACCTGGTATATCACCGATAATTTGAATTTAACACGTGAAGATGAAGCTCATGAAAAAGATCCAGAAAAAATATTGAGAAACGCCAATATTGACAAAGATGGAAATCTCATTGTAAAAAGAGCTGATTGGACAAATTAAGAGTGATAACATGAGAATAAATTTGGTTCTCGAACTTATGGATACTCCAGGACAACTTGTTAAAGCATTGGAACCAATCAGTAGTCTTGGTGCAAACCTTGTCACTGTTATTCATAAAAGAGATTATAAAAACGAAAAAGGCAATGTTCCGGTGCAACTCACCATTGAAGGGGAACATGAAGACCTTAAGAAAGTAGTTAACAGATTTGAAGAATTAGGATTTTCCATTATAGAAATGGATGGTGTAGTTAAAAAGGAAAAGATCACCACAATTTTCTTCGGCCACATTGTAGACCAGGACTTAAGAGACACCATGGACAGAATCAATGCACTTGACGGGGTTGTCATCGTTGCATTTGACATAAAATTGAACGGTGAGGAAAAATCCACTGCGTTAATCAACATTGAAGCAGATGTGGGCAAAAAGCAAGCGGTGTTTAATAGAATTGCAGAAATTGCTGAGGAAAAGGATTTACTGGTAATTAATGAAGTTTAAGTGATTATTATGGATGAATGTAAAGTCATTATTATGGGATTCGGTTCAGTTGGCCAAGGTGTAGCCAACGCCCTTTCCATGAAGAAGGATTTAATTAAAGACAAAACCGGAGTCAGCGTAAAGGTTGTTGCTGCAGCAGATTCATCTTCATCCGCAATCTCCCAGGACGGATTGGATGAAGAGTTGCTTGTAAAAACTAAAAAGGAAGAAGGAAAACTGGCAGCATATCCTGAATTCGGTTCTGATAAAAGCGGTTTGGATGTTTTGGATGCGGTTGAATACGATTGTCTCATTGAAGCAACTCCTACTAATATCGTTGATGCACAACCGGCACTCTCATTAACACTAAAAGCATTCGAACAGGGAAAAGATGTAGTGACCTCAAACAAAGGACACTTGGCACTCAAATTCAAGGAAATAGTTGGCGCTGCTGAAGAGGCAGGCGTTGAATTCAAGTATGAGGCAAGTGTCGGAGGATCAATGCCTATTATCAATTTCACAAGAGACACACTGGCATCATGTGAAATCAAGTCAATCAAGGGTATTCTAAACGGTACCACAAATTACATCCTCTCAAGAATGACTTCAGAAGGTTCAGATTATGAAGTCATACTTAAGGAATCACAGGAATTGGGTATTGCAGAAACCGACCCAACACAAGATGTTGAAGGTATAGATGCAGCTTGTAAAACAGTAATTTTAGCAAACTCACTTTTAGGCATTGACGCAACCTACAGTGACGTTAAGGTTGAGGGTATTTCAAACATTAACTCACAGGCTATTGAACTGGCTAAAAAGGACGATTACCTAATCAAGTTAATAGCTGAAGTGTCCCCTGAAAATTTACAGGTTTCCCCTCGTCTGATTAAAAGGGGAAGTTCCTATGACGTAAGCGGAACCCTGAACATGGCCACCATCAAGACAGATTTGGCGGATGAGGTTTCCGTGATTGGACTTGGAGCAGGTTCTCTTGAAACTGCTTCTGCGATGTTGACTGATTTAATTAGTATTTTAAAGAATAAAAACTAATTAAATTATTTTTTTACTTTTTTTAAATGATGATAATATGAAATATGTAATTTTTATCCCTGATGGGTCAAGTGATTATCCTGTAGATGAATTAGGTGGCAAAACTCCTTTGATGGTAGCAAACACTCCAAATATCGACAAGTTAGCTTGCAAAGGATTTGGAGGATTCACAAACAATGTGCCTGACCAGTACACACCTGGTTCAGATGTGGCGAACATGAGCATTTTCGGATACAATCCAGCTGATTTCTACACAGGCCGTGGACCGCTGGAAGCGGGCAGTGAAGGAATTCCAACCACTCCATGCGATGTTATATTCAGATGCAACACCATCTACAGCGAAAGCGATGCAATGGACGACTTTAATGCAGGCCACATTTCAACCGAAGAGGCCGATGAGCTGATGAAAGGATTGAACGAATACTTCAATGAAAAGTATCCTGACTTCAAAGGCAAGTTCTACACCGGCGTAAGCTACAGGCACCTGTTCGTATACTCCTGCGACAGTGTGGAGGACGCCAAAATCATGTCAAGCATCAAGACAATGCCTCCTCATGACATTGTTGACGAAAAGCTGGTGGACAACCTATTCGGAGAATGCGAACTGGCCGAGGAATTCCACAAGATCATGTATGAGGCAAGGGAATACCTTAAGGACCATGAGGTTAACAAGAAAAGGGAAATCCCTGCAAATATGGTGTGGCTATGGGGACAGGGCGTAACCCCAACATTGCCTAACTTTGAGGAAACCTATGGAATCACAGCTTCTGTAATAACAGGTGTCGATTTGCTTAAGGGAATCGGAAACTTTGCCGGAATGAACATAGTGAATGTTCCTGGCGCCACAGGATATTTCGATACAGACTATAAGCAGAAAGGTGAATACGGTATTGAAGCATTAAAAGAAACTGATTTATTGTTGATTCATATTGAGGCTCCGGACGAAGCGGGCCATGCTCAAAATACTGAAGAAAAGGTCAAGGCAATTGAAAGAATTGACGAGTTCATTGTCGGACCGATAATCGAAAGCCTTGAAGGCAGCCCATATAGGGGCGCAATCCTTCCGGACCATCCGACTCCAATCAGCGTCGGAACCCACACCCGTGACAATGTGCCTATAATCATATTCGATTCCGAACGTGAAGGGGACGATTGCGAATCATTTGATGAGGAAGGAGTTAAAAAAGGATCCCTTGAATTTAAACAAGGACATTTCTTGGTACAAAGATTGATTGATGGAGATTATTAGAATGAAAGTATTATTAGTTAACGGAAGTCCAAATAAAAATGGATGTACTTTTACAGCTTTAAGCGAAGTTGCAAAAACCCTAGAGGGACATGATATAGAAACAGAGATTTTCTGGATTAAAACAAAACCGATAACAGGATGTATTGCATGCATGAAGTGTGGCGAGAAAGGACAATGCACATTTGACAATGATGTTGTAAATGAATTCGTCAAAAAGGCATACGATGCAGATGCTTTTGTATTCGGCTCACCTGTGTATTATGCCAGCGCAAACGGATCCATGACTTCATTTTTAGACAGGGCATTTTACTCAAACTCCCATGGAGCCAATGGCGAGGCATTCAAGCACAAGCCTGGAGCTGTGGTATGTTCCGCAAGACGTGGAGGAACAACCGCAACCTACGACCAGCTAATCAAGTATTTGGGAATCAGCCAAATGCCAATCATATCCTCATTCTATTGGAACATGGTTCACGGAAATACTCCTGAAGAGGTCATGCAGGATGAGGAAGGATTGGGCACCATGAGGCAATTGGCCCACAACATGGCATTTTTCCTGGAATGCATGAAAGCAGGTGAAGAGAAAGGTTTGACCATAACAGAAGAAGAAAAACCTCGTACAAACTTCATAAGGTAAGTTATGAACATTTTCAAAACTCCTGAAAACTATCTATATTCAAATAGGGCATTACTTGCCTTATTCATTCCACTTTTAATAGAATACTCATTGGAATTCCTTGTGGGATTTGCCGATTCAGTGATGGTGGCTTCATTAGGTGAAGCGGCCATATCAGGAGTTTCACTAGTTGACTTTTTAGTTCAACTTCTCATTTTTTCATTTTCAGCTCTTGCAACGGGTGGTGCAGTCGTTGCGGGACAATATTTGGGCAACAATCAACTGAAGGAAGCCCAGGACTCTGCAACCCAGCTTGTCTGGTTTTCAACAATATTATCCACAATACTGATGATTGCAATCCTTTTTTTAAGACGATTTTTAATTGGGCTCTTGTTTGGACACATTGAGGCTGACGTTTGGGCGAACGCCGACGTATATCTCTATTTCATGGCATTGTCAATTCCGTTTTTGGCCATTTACAATGCTGGAGCGGCGATTTTCAGAACAACCAACAATGCATACACTCCAATGCAGATTCTTTTCGTCTGTGACATTTTGAATGTAATCGGAAATGCGATTTGCATCTACTTTTTGGGATGGGATGTTCGAGGAGTGGCCATTCCAACAGTGATTTCAAGGCTGCTTGCGGCCCTTCTGATATTGCATTTCGTTGTTGACGAAAATTATAAATTGCATATAAAAAAGACTTTAAAGCATAAATTCGACACCAAAATCCTTAGGAAAGTTTTGGAGATAGGCATTCCATATGGAGTTGAAAACGGCCTATTCCAATTGGGAAGGGTTTTGGTCCTCAGTCTCGTCTCAACATTCGGGACAATGGCAATAGCTGCAAACTCCGTTGGTTATGCAATAGGCATATTTTCTGTATTGCCCGGTTTTGCCATCAATCTTGGACTGACTGCAATAATATCGAATTGCGTTGGAGCCAATGACTATGAGCAGGCAAGGTACTACAACAGGAAATGCCTGATTATTGTGGTGATTTCACACATTGTCATAAATGCGATAATCTTCGCTAGCCTGCCATACGTTTTAGGCATTTACAACCTATCGGCAAAAACGGCTGCAATGACCACTGATATGGTGATTTGGCACGGAATATTCGCAATAATAATTTGGCCGCTGTCATTCACATTGCCGGCAACATTCAGGGGAGCCGGAGACTCAAAATCAGTGATGTACATTAGCCTTGCAGTGATGTTCACCTGCAGAATAGCATTATCATATGTCATTGCCGATTGGATGGGCATAGGAGTGTTCGGAACATGGATTGCAATGTTCATCGACTGGTATGTGAGGGCTGCGATTTACATTTACAGATATTTCTCAAACAAATGGACAGAATACAGGGTGGTTTAAATTAGATCTGAAATAACATATAAGAATACGCATAAGTTTTCAAAAAAGGAACTGCAGGAGCTTTTCTGCTCAGTGGAATGGTCTTCTGGGGAATATCCCGAAAAGCTTGTCATAGCGATGAAAAACTTCGATACTGTCTATTCCGCATGGGACGGTGAAGATCTGGTCGGGATGATTTGCGTAATGGATGACGGAATAATGAACGCATATGTTCATTATCTGCTCGTAAAGCCTGATTACCAGCTTAAGGGAATTGGAAGGGAACTTGTCGAAAGGGTCAAGTCCCATTATAAGGACTATTTGAGGATTGTTGTAATCTGCTTAATGGAGAACGTTAAGTTTTACGAATATTGTGGATTCGATGTAGAAGAGGATAAGCGCGCATTATTCATAACAGAATTGGAAAATTAAGGGATAACTATGGTATTGTTTAGAGGAGACATAAAGTGCAAGAGCTTGCAGAGGAGAACTTCAATCAGCGTGATTTTGCCTGCGGACAACATTCATTTCCTGCAGGACACCGAGGAAATCGTCCCGCAGCCATACAGGACATTGTATCTGCTTCACGGATTATACGGCAGCGATGACATATTCCTTGCAAACACATCCATTCAGAAATTTGCCGAAGACCATGGGATAGCCATTGTAATTCCATGTGGTGAAAACAGTTTCTACGTTGACAACGAGAAGGCACACGCATATTACGGCGAATATGTCGGTCAGGAATTGCTTGACATCACAAGAAACATCTTCCCTCTTTCGGACAAAAGGGAGGACACTTTCATTGCAGGATTTTCCATGGGAGGATATGGAGCCCTTAGAAACGGCTTGAAATATTCTCAAAACTTCTCCAAAATCGGAATGATTTCACCTGCACTGATAACCGATGATATCGCTGATTATGCTGATGACAACAACGTGCTGCATTCAAGGGACTTCTATGAATCAGTTTTTGGCGATTTGGATGAGATTAAAAATTCAGATAAGGATCCTAAATTCTTAATTGAAAACTGTGAGGACCTTCCGGACATCTACATGGCCTGCGGAATAGATGACTTTTTGTTTGAGAAGTGTGCAGATTTCTACAAGTACCTGAACTCCAAAGGCATTGAAGCAAGGTTTGTCGGCGATGAGGGAGAGCACACTTGGGAATTCTGTGACAAGTACGTCAAGGATTTCATTGAAACATTTTTAGGGTGATTGAATGGTGAAGTTATGTCCAAAATGCGGTGCCGATTTGACTGAGGTGATTGGAGGATACCTTTGCCATGAATGCGGCGGAGGAATGTATAGTGATGATGAGGTGATTACTCCAAGTTGCCCATCCTGCGGAAGCGAGCTTGGAACTCTGGGCGATACCTACTACTGCTTTCAATGCGGCAGGACCGTAGGAAAGGATGATGCGGTCTATGGTCATGATGTTGATTTTGATGATGATTATTCATTTGATGAGCCTGATTATGATTCCATGGTAAACAATGGTGACAATATCTGTCTGAATTGCACATACTGGAGCGTAAGTCCCTATGGAGCATCTTACGGTATGGTATGCAGGAGAGGATATATGACTGAAGGCCCTGGAGACTCCTGCAGTGATTTTGAGCAGTCCCGCAGCTTTGCAAATTATGGTGATGGTGGTCAATATCAGTTTGATGAGACATCAAGGGACATTTCAAACAAGTTATATTATTGGAAAAATAATCGATAGTCATGCCACTTTATATACCAAATTAAATTTTTATATATTAGTAAAAACTAAAATTATAGTATAATTATTGGAGAGGATTAATCTGACAAAATATATCATTATAACTGGTGGGGTAGTTAGTTCCATAGGTAAGGGTATCACCTCTGCATCTATGGGTAGAATTTTAAGGTCTTATGGTTTAAAGGTTTCAGCTATTAAAATAGACCCTTATTTGAACTGGGATTCTGGAACACTCAATCCATATCAACACGGTGAAGTGTACGTTACTCATGACGGTATGGAAACTGATTTGGACCTTGGACATTATGAAAGATTTTTGGATGTTGAACTTGATGGAATGGCTAATATTACAACCGGAAAAGTTTATGAATCCGTCATCGCTAAGGAAAGGGAAGGAGGATACCTGGGCGAATGTGTACAGGTTATTCCACATATAACTAATCGTATAAAAGAGATGATTAGGGCCAATTCCGAAAGCGCAGATTATGATGTGGTTCTTGTCGAACTCGGTGGTACTGTTGGTGATATTGAAAGTCAACCTTTCCTCGAAGCCTTAAGGCAACTCAGAAATGAAGAAGGCAGAGAAAACGTTATGTTTGTCCACGTTACATTTATCCCCTACCTAAATGCAGCTGGAGAATTCAAAACAAAGCCTACCCAACACTCCACAAAAGAATTGAGAAGTGTCGGTATTAATCCTGATGTAATTGTATGTAGATCACAGGTTCACATTGACGATGCGCTTCTTGGAAAAGTGGCACACTTCTGTGACGTGGATGTTAACGCTGTAGTAAACACCCCTGACGCAGGAACCATCTATGAAGTGCCTTTGGTTTTGGAAGACCGCAACATCGGTGAGCTAATCGTTAACAGAATAGGTTTGGATGTTGAAGCAGACACCTCCAAACTCGATGAGTGGAGAGAAATTGTAAAATCTCTTAAGATAACTGACCCACAGGTCACCATCGGTATTGTCGGTAAGTATGTTGAACTTGAAGACTCATATATCAGTATCCGTGAATCATTGCTTCATGCTGCAGCAAGCATTGGCGTGAAAGCAAATATCAAATATTTAAGTTCCGATGTTGAGGAGCTTGACGGGGATGCCTTAAAAGAGTTTGATGGTATCCTGATTCCTGGAGGATTCGGTGAAAGAGGATTTGAAGGTAAATTGGATGCAATTGATTACGCAATCGAAAACGATGTTCCACTGTTCGGAATCTGTCTCGGTATGCAGTCCATGGTAACCCAGTTCGCAAGAAGAAACGGCTATCCTGAAGCAAACAGTTCAGAGTTCGGTGATGACATTGTCGACCCTGTAATTGACATGATGGAAGAGCAAAAGAAAATCAAGAACATGGGCGGAACAATGCGTTTAGGTTCCTATGACTGTAAGATCATTGAAGGAACCAAGACCTATGAGGCATATGGTGAAATCGATATCGAGGAACGTCACAGGCACAGATACGAATTCAACAATGATTACAGAGATGACCTGCAGGAAAAAGGCTTGATAATTTCAGGTACTAGTCCTGATGACTTTTTAGTTGAAATTATCGAATTGCCAAATCATCCTTGGGCTATTGGTTGTCAATTCCATCCGGAATTCAAGTCAAGACCTAATAGACCTCATCCATTATTCAAAGCATTTTTAGAAGCTATTTACGAGTATTCTAAAAATTAATTTTTCTTTTTTTTATAACTTAAAAACAATTTTGCTAGCTTGGCTTCTGCTTAATTTATATTATCTGACGTAGAATAATATACCTATGAATTTCAGTAGTATATTTTTAATTCAGATAACTGTTACAGTATTGTTTTCACTTTGCGCGACAATTTTCGATGTTAGGAAGGGTTTTGTTCCGAACCTGTTATGCTATATCCTGATTGCCTTCGGCCTTTTTTCGAACCTGATTTTGTCATTGATTTCAACTAACATTAAATTCATTCTAGCTTCAATTATTTCAATGGTTATCACATATTCCATCACTTATATGCTATGGCAATTGTCGATATGGGGAGGTGGTGATGTAAGGCTCTTCACTGGCATTGCCACAGTAATACCATTCGGTTTAAACATTGACTTTTTGCACATTTTTCCGGTATTGTCAGTGTATCCCTTTTCGTTTAGCGTTGTCATAAACAGCATACTGGTGTCATTTCCATTCCTGATGGTCTTCGTCTGCTATGCGATAGTCAAGAAGGACCTGTTTCAAAACAATATAGACATACTCTTCAACGTCTTCAGCGTGGACAGCCTGAACTACATCAAGGAAAAGACGCTGAACAAGACGATACCCGTTAGGGAGATAAAAGAGGGAAACATTGTAAACAGCTATTATTTCGACGATGAGCACATCTCTGATTTGATTGGGGAAGAGGACGGAAACCTGAAGGTATACGAGAACACAGATAAGGGCTGCAAATATTATTTCAAGTCCATAAGCGCAGGGGGAATAACGAAAAAAGAGGAGAGCCTCCTTAAGATAATGAGCGTTCAGGGGTTCATTGACAATAGGATCTCAATAAAGGTTTCATATCCATTCACTCCGGCAATCGTGGCGGGATTGCTGATTGCGGTGTTCTATGGGGACATAATGATGATTTTTGCAAAAAACATAATGCTGGTGATATGATGAGGGATAATTGGGGCCAGGTTTCGCTGGAATATCTTTTGATATTTGCCATATCCATGATACTCCTGATAGCGTTTACATTGCCCTTGACGGACTTCACAATCCAGACTGCCCTTGATGTGTCGGATTCCCTTGACATGAAATCAGATCTCTCCAAACTCTCGCAGGCAATTCAGACCGTTTACGGTCAGGGTCAGGGGTCAAGGCAAATCGTGAATATAATCTCCCAGACTCCCAGCAAGATTGACGTCACCGATAGCCATGTCTCATGCAATCTAAAGCTTAAGGACGGAAGCAGAAAGCTGGTGAAAGTGACCTCCAAGTCAAACCTGGCCAAGACCACAATACCAATATCCGAGGGCACAAACACGATTGTCGTCGAATGGCCGGTGGGTAGCGAAACTATGAATATCCACAAAACAGGCTAAAATTCATACAAAGTTATTTTAAGTATTATAACTTAATATTAAAGTATAACACTAATTGGTGTGTGGAATTTTATGGATATAATTACAACTATAATTTACATAGTTTTATTCATTATCATGATGCTTTTTGTCTTTTCAATAGGAATGTTAAGACATTATATGCCAAAGCGTGAAATACTTTTGGTGTTGGTTGTGGCGTTCTTCATTGGCGCAATCGGAGGAGCGTTCTTCCTGCAGCCGATATATGAGGAATTGCCTGCCATGGCAAGCGCTGTTGAAAGTAACATGCCTAATAATGAAGAAACTTTATACTTAGACTTGTCTTCTTCAATCGACACTAACCAGTTGAGGGACCAGTTGTCTTCAATGGATGGTTTCAAGTCCTTTGATGAGACCTCGATCACGATTCCGATGTGGAGTTTCAACGAACGGGAACACGACTATTTCGCTTCAATTGTGGGAAATATCGATTCACATTATAAAAACTACAATGTAACCTCAAATGAGATTAAAATTGAGCTTGCAGAAAATTACACTGCATCAGATGCTCTAAAATCATTTTCAGACTGGTATAAACTTGTATATGACGATACCATTTCATATGCACAGATTCATGCCGTTCTTGTTGTGGATTCAACCAAGCTGGATGATTTTGAACAGGCATTGCTTGAAAAGGGAATCGTTGCGTCTAAAATTGAAGGACCTATTCAGGACAGTGTAAACAATACAAATGCCTCAATGTTGTCAAATCTTGAATTTACCATGGTTTGCGGTGGTGTAGGTGTCATTGTTTCAATAATCGGAATCTACATGGATTCTGTAGTGCCTTTATATAGAAGATTTAGAAAGTTCATGAATACTAAGCGCAAGAGATAATATGAATGTTGCAGTATTGTTTTCAGGCGGTAAAGACAGCACTATGGCCGTTTATGCCGCATTGGATGCGAAAGAGGATGTCAGGTATCTTCTTTCCATGAAATCCAGGAATGATGAATCATACATGTTTCATGTTCCTAACATTCATATAACTGATCTGCTTGCAGAGGCACTCGACATTCCGATAATGTCAGTTGAAACCGATGGGATAAAGGAAGAGGAACTTGAGGATTTAAGGACTGCTTTTGAAAATCTTAAGGATTTGGGCGTGGAGGCCATATACACAGGCGCCCTTTACTCAGTTTATCAGAAATCCAGAATAGAAAAGCTCGGCAGTGAAGTGGGATTGGAAATAATCTCTCCCTATTGGCATGTCGATGAGCTGGAATACATGCGGAAAATCGTATCCCTTGGCTTTAAGATAATGATTTGCGGTGTGGCAGCATGGGGATTGGACGAGTCATGGTTAGGCCGCATTATCGACGATGAGACAATTGATGAACTTGTAAGGCTCAATGAAAAGTATCATGTTGATATTGCATTTGAGGGCGGTGAAGCCGAAACCCTGGCCATTGACGGACCTATTTTTAAAAAAAGACTTGAAATATTAAAATATAAAAAGGAATGGCACCTCGACAGTGGTGTTTACATTATCGAAGATGCAACCTTGCAGGAAAAATAATCATAATCCGATTTCGTCAAAGAAATCGTTGATGTCCTGAATGAAGCTTTCCATATCGCTTTCGTTGATTATCAATCTGTCGGAAAGTGAAATGACGGATCCGATACCGAAGCCCAATTCAGACATATCTCTCTTTTTGAATTCGTTGAAATCCTGTGAATCGTCTTCTCTCATTCTCTTTTTCAATCTTTCAAACCTTATGTTGGTGTTTGCAAAGATTGATAGGATCATGAAGTTGTCAAAGTTTTCCTTGAACATGTCGACCTCATGAAGGCTTCTGATTCCTTCAACGATTATGGTTTTTTCAACGCCTTCATCCTGAAGCTTTTTGATTTTTTCAATTGTCAATTCGGAAATGATGTATTCTCCGAATTCTTTTCTTAGGTTTTTAGCGGTTTCCTTACTGCCTTCCCCTCTTTTTTTAGCTTCTTCTCTCACGATGTCTCCCATACTAACGATAATCGCACCTTTTTCAGTTGCAATGTCAGAAACTATTCCTTTTCCGGAACCAGGTAATCCAGATATTCCCATTACTTGCATTATATTCACTCTTTTAATTTAATCTGTTCTAATGATTCTTTAAGATTCTCTTCATTATCAAAGTCATTAACTATTTCCATCAATACTTGCTTGTCTTGAGTTTTCAAGTCTTCAGCTATTTTTGTCATGAAAGGTATCGCACGGACAATGTTGTCCATTATTGACACGTCAGACATTTTTGAAGTTCTTGAAAGTGGGTTCAAATCAATGGTTATTATGTTTTTGCCGCTTTTTTTCAATATTTCGGCTCTGTCCCCATCTTCCAGAGGTATCAATACGGTATCGGCACTGTATATTCCAGTTTTGCTGGCGCTTGCCCTGTTGTTCTTGATGTCAGTGAGATACTCGATGTCATCGTCCAGGGTGCCCAATATTTTATCGTAACCGAGATCCTTGTATATCTGTGTGATGATCTTCACCCTGTCGTCGGTTCGGTAAAACAGGTTTATTTCGATTTTTGCGCCGACACTGTTTGCCAATTCAATTATTTCTTCAACAGCTAATGCGGTGGCATTTCCATTAACGGAAATTACCGGATTATTTGATAAGAGTAAAGCTGCAACGGCAACATACATTGCCCTTTTTGCAGGATAGGTTGTTCTTTCACCAATTAGATAATCAAAAGCCTCTCCCCTACCATGAGCTATCATTGCGGAGTCTGCCAGATATCCCTTTTTGGCGGCTTTCACCATTTTGTCTCTTAAAAGAAGAGATTCATAACGTGGATGTGATTTTGGTATCATTAATGTTGTCTCCTTATTTTAAATCAATTTTCATTTGCGCCAAATAGCCTAACAGTGTGGTAATTGATAATGTTATTACTGCCACTGAAATTATGTGTATTGTGTAATTTTCAAACATTGGGTTTGGAACATTCGGTAAAATGAAAAAAATCATATCTAGAATAATATCGATTATTACAAAGACTATTCCCACTAAAATCCCTTCAACAACCTCGTTTGTCTCGATATTCCTGATGTAGAGTATTCCGAAAAATCCTGTAACGACTATGCTTATTATTGGGATAATGATGTCGATATGAGGAAGCCTGGTTGTGAATATTGGGCCGAAAACTGCGGATAGTGCGTATGATAATGCCCATATTACAATTCCGAATATTATTGCTAGTTTCACTTTCATTTTTTAAACCTTAAATTATAATCAATTATATTTTTGGTTTGAAAATGTTAAATACTTTTCTAACAACATAAGGTTCGTAAAAATTAAAAATAGATTGGGATGTTTAGGTAGTTAATATGATAATTAACTACCTATTACTTGTTTTACAAGCTTTAGAGAAATGAATTTTAAATTTGGCTGTTTAATCTATCTCTCAAGGCTACTATGTAGCCTTATTTATAATATTGTTTTAACTATATATAAATGTTATTGTTATTTTATAAAAATTCAAGTATACTTTATTAAAAACCTTTATATCTATCAAATTAATAAAGTTAAATTGAATGACACATGACGATAACTTTGAAGAGTATTTGAGGAAGATGTTAAGTAACTCCATAAGCTCACTTAACCCCTCAGAGGAGGCAAAGGCCAGGGCAAGGAAATTGTCACCTTCCTACTTTATGGATTTGAAGGAAAAACTGCTTATTGAATATGAGGGCAAGAAATTGGCCGACGTTATGGACTGCAAGGTCTCTAAGGAATCCTATGGGGAAGTGCTGAAAATAGAAAACTCACAAAGGATAGACTTCAACATTGAGGACAATGACTTTAAAAAGCAGATAAACACTAACCTCAAGCTTCTTCCGAAAATTGGCTTGAAGACAGAGCAGAACCTCAAGAAAAAGGGCTACACAACAATAGAGTCACTGAAAGGCCATGACAAATACTCAGATGTCGCAGGCAAGTTCCTCTCCACAATAGATGACATGAGCTACCTTGAAATAATGGACCTTCTGGACAATAACAGGTACACAAAAAAATGCAGGAACAACATCATCAAAAGCATTAGCTTAAAGGATCCTGAAGACTTCAAGTTCATGGATATCGAAACCAAGGGACTCTCCAATGTTCCAATAATACTTATAGGCGTGGCTGAAATAAAGGGAAGCAGGATCATATCCTCACAGTACTTCCTAAGGGATTATTCCGAGGAGGCAAACATAATAGAGGCCTATCTGAGCCATCTGGATGAGGACTCCGTGCACGTGACATTCAATGGAAAGACTTTTGATGTGCCGTTTATAAAAAATAGATGTAGATACAACAGGATTGATGGAAATCTCGACTTGCCCCATCTTGACCTGATGTATTTTGCAAAAAACCTTTGGAGCGACGAGCTGCCAAATTGCCAATTGCAAACAATTGAAAGGGAACTGTTTGGAATCGAGCGTGAAGGAGACGTTCCAGGACAGTATATTCCAGGATATTATGACACTTACCTAGAAAAGAATAATATAGGTCCCGTTGTGCCGATAATAGAGCACAACTGTCAGGACATCATTTCTCTTGCAAGCTTTTTGGATAAAATGTATAGGGACGTAAATTAAAATGGGATTGTTTGACAGATTTAAAAAGGATAACACTAAAGAAAAAAAGCCTAAGGAAGAAAAGGTCATCCCCGATGATTTGGAAATTGATGCGGATCAGTTGATATTGAAGGAAATAGCCACAAACAGCAAGGATCGCTATGAAAGGGCGGCCGCCGCTGATCAGGTCACCGACCAGTATGTTGCACTGGACATGTCAAAGACCATAAAAGACCGTGCAATAAGGCTGATAGCCATCAATAAGGTTAAGGATGAACGATTGCTACGTGACGCTGCCGAAAACTCACAGTTTTTTGATGTGAGAAGCTTTGCATGGGAAAGGCTGGGCGAAAACAACAAGTCCATAGCCGAAGTGGTGATAAACACCAAGAAAAACCCTCACGCTGATGAAATCTTTGACAAGGTAAGCGATGAGGAAACCCTTGCATGGATTGCGACAGATGCGCAGGACAAGAAATACAGAAACAGTGCCATTGACAAAATCAATGACCCTAATGTATTGTATGATTTGGTGTTTAAGGCAAAGGACAGTTCCATTAGAAAAACGGCGGTATTGAAGGATTCATTCGTCAGCGAGGACATCCTCCAGAAGGTGGTGATTGAGGATAAGGACGAATCCGTTAAGATGGCAGCCGTGGGAAAAATCAAAAATGAGGACAATTTGGCTAAAATCGCATTGAACGAGGACAATGCCAAAATCCGTTCAATCATCTTTGACAGAATTCAAAACCCTGAAATCATAGAGGATATTGCATTGAACTCAAATAAGGCAGATGTCAGATTGGACATTGTTAAAAAAATTGATGATGAAAAGCTATTGGCGCAAATGGCCTTGAATGACGATGACCACATCGTCAGAAGCGAAGCCGCCAAAAGGATAACTGATGAGGACGTTCTGCTCAAAATCATTTCCAGCGATGACGACAGGTTTGTTCGCCAAATTGCCGTAAACAACATTCAAAACCCTCAAGACCTGATTAAGATTGCCTTGGAGGATGAGGACCAATTTGTAAGAAACCATGCCATCAAAAACGAAAATTTGACTGATGAGAAGGATTTCACCTACATTGCTATCAACTCAACCCACGAGGAAATTGCCATGGAGGCTTTGAATCACGTAACCGAAGAGAAGAACTTCATTGAAATCCTCTGGAATGCAAAGCTTGATACAATCAAAAAAGCCACACTGGACAATATCAATGATTTGGAAACCCTGATAAGAATAGTTCTTGCCAATGAGGATGAGGAATTCTCGCTTAGGGCATTGAATAAGATCAAGGTTGAAAAGTGTCTCTTCAAGATTTATGAGCAGGGGATATCTGAAAAGATTTCCGTCAGAGCGGTGTCACTTATTAAAAATCAGAAACTGTTGACTGACATCGCCAGAAACGAGGAATCCTGGAGGGTTCGCGAAGCTGCAGTTAAAAAAATAGTGAGTAAAAAGGTTTTAAGGGAAATCTCAATGAATGATGAAAACGAATACGTTAGGAATGTGGCTAAAAAGAGAATGAATCTATAAATAGAATTCAGGCTCTTTTCTTTCACTGTTCGCTTTTTCAAAATCTACTTTTTTCGCCTCGAAGGCGGCTCCTGAGAATTTACGGGCATCTTCAGGACATATTGAGATGCATGCTGTACATCTTGAGCATATGTCCAGGTCGGTAGTTACCGGATCATCGTCAGGAATTGCCTTTTCAGGACATATTGAAACGCAGTCATAACAGAATGCACAGAGACTTTCATCACATGTTATCTCAAACGGCAACTGCTTATAGTCGGTGTAGGGCCTGTTTCCAGGTATGTCTGACTCCAATAATTCACCGGATTCTATCTTTTCAATACATTTCTGACTAAATTCATTGATTTTTTCAATATCTGAACTGTCTGGTCTTCCCACAGCAACGCCATCGAAGATTGAGTGGTGGCTGACGGTTGAAGCTGCTGCAACAACATTGAAGCCATTTTCTTTGGCTAGGTCAACCAGTTCCAGCAATGCATCGGTAACATGGGCATTTCCGTAATTTACGACAGCAATTGCCTTTGCACCGTTTCCCTTGATTTTTGAAAATCTCTCCCTGGCGGTTTTCGGAAGCCTTCCGGCAAAGATTGGCATGGCTATTATGGCAATGTCATCACTTGAGAGCTCCTTTGAGTATTTGAAATGAAGCAAGTCACAAATCTCTTTTTCCTGGCTGAAATTATTGGCTATTGTTTCAGCAACCTGTTTTGTTGTCCTTGACGGACTGAAAAATATTTCTACAATTGTCATACTCTCTCACCTAAATTATCAATTATATATATGATTAGAAAGTATTTAATATTATTAAATTTAAAAAAATAATTTGGTGATACGATGGAATTAATGAAAGAGCTATCTTTGGCACCGGGAGTTTCCGGATCCGAAGAGGAAATAGCCAAGATTATTACACGTGAATTAAAAGATGTTGCTGATAAAATCGAAACTGACAGTATGGGAAACCTGATTGCCACCAAAAAAGGTAAAAAAAAGGCACCTTCCGTAATGTTGGCAGCGCACATGGATGAAATCGGTTTGATGGTCAGATACATTGATGATAACGGTTTTATTAAATTCTCAAATATCGGTGGAATTAACGATCAGATGTTAATGAACCAGACCGTGACAGTCCACTCATCAGTTGGTGAGGATGTTGTCGGTGTAATCGGTTCTAAACCACCTCACGTCACAACTGCCGAAGAAAAAAACAAGGTTGTCAAGTCCACTGACATGTTCATTGATATCGGAGCAAAGGATAAGGAACAGGCAGAGGAAATGGTCAGGATTGGAGATAAGATGACCTTCAATTCATTGTTTGTTGAATATCCTAACAATGTGATTATGGGTAAGGCATTGGATAACCGTGTGGGCTGTTATGTGATGATGGAAGTCTTAAAAAGAGTTGAAACCGATGCCACAGTTTACGGTGTAGGTACCGTACAGGAAGAGGTAGGATTAAAAGGAGCCAAAACCTCAGCATTCAAATTAAATCCTGATTTGGCAATTGCGCTTGACGTTACATTGTCTGGTGACCACCCTGGAATCAAGCCTGAAGAGGCACCAGTGGTCATGGGTAAAGGTCCTGCAATCATTTTGGCCGATGCAAGCGGAAGGGGTATTCTAACCCAACAATCCGTTAAGGACATGCTCATCAAGGCCGGTGATGAAAATGACATTCCTTATCAATTGGAAGTTAGTGATGGTGGAACAACTGACGGAACCGCTATTCACTTGACCCGTGAAGGAATTCCGACCGGTGTTTTATCAGTTCCTACTCGTTACATACACACTCCTGTAAGTGTATGCAGTATGGATGATATTGAATCAACCATTCAATTAATTACAGAAGCTATAAACAATTTATAGCTTTAATTTTTTTCTTTTTTTAGATTCTATTTGAATCTGTCGTCTGATTTTTGTGATTTTGCTTTTTGGTGTTTTGTTTCAAACCAGCCGATTTTCAGCTCGTCGATTGTGTCCTCGTATAGCTGCGGAACGTATGGCTTGATGTCTAGAAGGGGTGTTCCGTCCAGGATGTCAACGTTTTCAACGTAAACGGTATTTCCTTCCACTTTATTTACCTTGACGACACTCATTCCTATGCGGTTTGGCCTTTTTGGTGATCTTGTTGCGAAAACGCCGTGTGTGTCGTTGTCCATGAAGGGCTTTACCTCAAGCATGTATCCGTCTACCTTGTGGAGCAGATAGATTAGGTGGATGTGTGAGAATCCGTCCAGGTCCTTTAGTCCGTCAACATATTTGTCCTTGATTTCCAGTGTTCCTTCAATGCCTTTCGCACCTGTCGGTTGAATGGGCATGCCTTCAATTTTTTTAAATTCAGTATGGATTGTTCCTATTGATTCCATTTCGATATTCATAATTATTATTCTCGTTTTCATTAAATAAAATAATTTCCTTTTATTTTTTTGATATTTTCGATATGAAGCATTTTCGGTAATCGATTTCAAAATCGTTATTTTAGCAAAAACCGAAACATTTATATGCAATTCGATATAACATATTATTGTAAAAAATTAAGGAGATGAATAAATATGCAACTTAGTGCAAGAAATCAATTAAAAGGTAAAATAGTAAGTGTGGACAAAGGTGCTGTAATGGCAAACATCAAAATCGAAGTAACTGAACCTAACACAATCACTGCTGTAATCACTAAAGAATCAGCTGAAAAATTAGGTTTAACTGAAGGCGATGATGTCGCAGCTATCATCAAATCTACCGAAGTAATCATCGGTAAATAGATTTTTTTCTTTATATTCGGGGTTTGGATTTTTTGGAATTAGATTATTCCTAAAAATCCTAATAATATCAAAATAACAAATATTATGACT
This sequence comes from Methanobrevibacter thaueri, assembly GCF_003111625.1. Lineage (NCBI taxonomy): Archaea > Methanobacteriati > Methanobacteriota > Methanobacteria > Methanobacteriales > Methanobacteriaceae > Methanobrevibacter > Methanobrevibacter thaueri. The sequence continues at coordinate 20,457 of NZ_MZGS01000017.1, forward strand.
GCTGCTTTTAAAAGTGTTTTTAGATTTTTGATTATTGCATAGATAATGATGAAAAGCAGTACTAATTTAATGATGAAAGAGAGGGTAATCATTGCTTATCCCCCTGCAAGAATGGTTTTTGTACCTTCTTTTGAAATTTCTTCTTTTTTGAATTCCACTTCATATTTCACGGTTTCGATAACTTCTTTTAATGCGTCAAGAGTTTCTCCCCTGTGTGCGCCAAGAACCGCAACTAAAAACAGCATGTCTCCGGTGTAGAACTCTCCGATGTAGTGGATGACTGAAATTTCATGAACGTTATATTTTATTTTTGCATTTTCAACAATCTTTTCGATTTCCTCTTGTGTCTTTTCCTTATCAGGTGTGGTGAGTATTAACTTTTCAAGGTTCATATTTTCTTCTTTTCCGCGTACAATTCCTTCGAATGTGAATATTGCACCTGAGTAGTCAATCTTGGTGCTTTTTTTAATTTCAGCTATCAAATCAGCTGTTGTTACTTTATCTTCTTTGGCTTCAATAACTCTTACGACCATTATTTCATCTCCAAGTTAATTATTATGATTTCATGTTATATAACTATTGTTATATGTCACTGATTTCCTTTACGGACAAGTTTTTCAAACGATTTACTCCGTCAATTTCCTTAAGAAGGTCAGCTGTTGCCTTAGGAACAAGTTCCTGCCAATTCTCATCCTTCAAAATCCTGCGCCTGACCTCTGTTCCGGACAAGTTGATGCGGTCATATAGCGGAGGTTGCCTAATCTCATAGCCCTCCTCTGCAAAGAGTTGCTTGACCAGAGGATTTCCTGAATAGACTATGGAAAACGGAGGGGTCAGCATCTTTACATGTGATGCCCAGATGGCATTGAAATTGATATCCTGCATTGGAATGATGTAATATCTTGACGGATCCACATCTATCTCTGCCAAGGCCTGTGTCATCATGACGACACGCTCACCTGCGGTAAATGGGTCCTTGACCTCATGGCTGAGCTGGGCACTGCCTATTCCGATGACAATCTCATCCACCTCTTCCAAAATCCTTTTGATAACTTCCATATGTCCATTGTGGACAGGCTGCATACGGCCAATTAAAATACCACGAACTTTATCCATATTAATCACTACGCATTTAAACTATCTAAACTATTAATCAAATTCACAGCTGTCTGATGTTTTTGCAGAATCGGATCGGTAATTGAGGTCTCCATGAGCAAAGTGTTGATACCCTGTTTAGCGATAGGTTCGGTCACTTTCTCAGGACTTGTGCCCTCTCCGAAGTCATAATCGACAAGATTGACGTCATTGCTCAATTTATCAATAAAATAATTAATTTTATCCGTTCTGTTGGACAGGCTGAATATGAAGTTTGAATATTCATAGTCAGGATTAATCTCATGAACATCAACAACGATAAACGGATTGTCCTTAGCAATATTCGGAACAATATACTTGTTGGCCAATTCCTCACCTGCAGGACGTGTGTCCTCACGGGTAGTCAGGTTGTCCTTGGTCTGGACATAATAAATGACGTATTTCTTTGTAAGGTTATGAGTGCCGTTTTCTTTGGTAATGTTGTATATTGTCTTATTCACTTCCTCATGAATCTCGTGTTCCCTTGGGTGAACGCCCAGGATTATTCCAACGGTTTCATTGCTGGACATGTTTCCCGCCACGACTTTATAGACTGTGCCGTTGGCGTTGCTGCCCACGGTTGTGACATTATAGATATTGTCGGGGCCACGTGTAACCTCGGATATCATAATGGCTAAATTGAATATCACTATGGCGACTAGAACAATTAGCAATATCTGATATTGTTTTTTCTTATTCATAAAAAGACCTTAAAATCATTTATATAATTATTATTCTAACTAAACTTATATTAAACACTTTTTACTTAAATTATATTAACTAAACGATATGGAGTATGTTTAATGGAAACTAAAAATATGATAATAATTGCAGTAGTGGTTGTAATAATCGCTATTTTAGGCGTTGTTTTCGCTACTGGAATGTTAAATGGTGATGATAATAAAAATGTAGTGACCACTCCATTCAAGACTGATTTCATGGAAGGCAGTTTTGTTGGAAAAGTCAAGCTTGTAAATGACGATGAAAAGTTCATGCATTCCTATAGGGATAAGAACCACAGCATAACCTACAACATCTCAACAGTGGACGATTCCGAATCCCTCATGGACATCTATGAATTGCAAGGGGTGACAAACCCTGAGGAGAGGTCTTTCAACGGCAATGACTGGAATATCTACTTCACACAGGCAATTCCTGGCAATGACACCAATTCCTCAAAGGACAATGATACAATGAACATCATAATCGCCCAATCACAAGGCAAAAAGCAAGGATACCTAATCTATATGATCATTGATTCAAAATCCGATGTCAATTCAACAATGAACACATATGGTCAGTCATACACAGACTACATGAAGCCTTTGCTTGAAAGCATCACATTGAAGAAAAGCGATGACGTTCCGAAAATATATGACCAGTTCGGATTAACCGAGGACCAGTTCAAGCAGCAAATGGATATGATTCATGACTATCAAGCAGGAAACATGTCTGCGCTAGGATAGTGTTAGGATGAACATTACAGTTTTTCATGCAAACGAATGCGACAAGAAGAAGTGCACAGCCATCAAACTGGCGAAAATGGGAAAATGCAGGCTTGTTGAAAACATAAACAAGATTCCTTCAGGTGCAATAGTTCTGAATCCGTATGCTGAAAAGGCTGTATCCTATGAGGACTACCGATATGTTCAAAGAAGGGGAATAGTGGGACTTGACTGCTCCTGGAATGAGGTGTCAAGTTCTAAAAAATTCTTCTCCCTGTCCAAATATCACAGATCCCTTCCCTTTCTGATAGCGACAAATCCGGTGAATTATGGAAAGCCATGCATATTGTCAACCGTTGAGGCCATCAGTGCGACATTATACATTACACGCTTCAAGGAAGAGGCTCGTGACTTGATGGATGGTTATAAGTGGGGACATACCTTTTTGGAATTGAATCATGAGTTGCTGGAAGCTTACAGTGAAGCCGACACCAGCGCCGAAGTGGTTGAAGTCCAGAATAATTTCCTCGAGTCTAAGCAATAATATTTTTTATTATTGTTATTTTTTCTTATTTTTACTCATTTTAACTAAAACTTTAAATACTATTAGTTTAAAATAATTAATTAATAGTTATGTATTCATAACACTTTATTATTATTAATTTTCACGATTAAGGAGGAGTTATTAATGGCAAGATTCGAAGAAGCAGAAAACAGAATGTTCAATGTAAAAATCTGCTTAAAATGTAATGCTCGTAACCCTGCAGGAGCTACAACCTGCAGAAAATGCGGTTACAAAGGTTTAAGATTCAAAGCAAAAGAACAAAGAGGATAAACATATTCTCTTTTTATTTTACTATTTTTTTAAAACAATTAATTTAATATATTATTTTTAATAAAACTATTTTTAGGTATTCTTATGAAAGATGTAGAAAATTATATTAGAGATATATTAAAAACACGTAAAATTCATTTTACATTGATTGATCCTGATGAACAGACTCCGGAGGAGGCTTTGGAAATAGCAACACAGGCTATTGAAGGAGGCACTGATGGAATAATGATTGGAGGATCCACTGTAAATGGAGATGATGTTGATAATACTTGTAAGATATTATCTGAAAATATTGCAGTGCCTATTATTATTTTCCCGGGCAATACAAGTAGTGTAAGCAAATATGCTGATGCAATCTTTTACATGAGTTATGTAAACTCAACCAATCCGTACTGGATCAACGGTGCTCAGGCAATAGCCGCACCGGCGGTTAAGGCATCAGGAATGGAGATTTTATCCATGCATTACATGGTTGTCGAACCTGGCGGAACCGTTGGATGGGTCGGAAACGCTAATCTTGTACCAAGAAACAAGCCAAAGATTCCAGCGGTATATGCAATGTCCGCCGAATTGTTCGGAATCAAGTTCTTCTACTTAGAAGCTGGTTCAGGCGCTCAGGAACCAATTCCAGCTGAAATGGTTGCATACTCTAAAAAGGCAGCCCCTAAAAACATTTTAGTTGTTGGAGGAGGAATCCGTGACGGCAAGGCAGCTTATATGGCAGCAAAAGCCGGTGGTGACATCATCGTTACCGGTACCGTTGTGGAAGAAGTTGATGACGTTAAAGCTAAAATTCAAGAATTGACCGGAGCTATCCTAAAAGCTTCACAAGAGTAGTTTCCAACTGCTCTTACCAAACTTTTTTTTATCATATAACTGAATATTAATAATAGTGATATTATGTTAAATTCATTGTATGAAAAAGCCATCGCTAAAAGAGGATTTATCCAGGATATAGAATCTGACACGGATATTGAAAGCCAACTGGAACATAAATGGTTTAACAGATTCATTGATGAAAATCATGGAGATTTTTCAATTGCCGCAGGAGATGGAAGCTTCAATAAGAAGAAATTCCTCACCACTAACTTCTGTGCGGTTGGAGCGGAATCCATTATTTATGATGGTGAAATTAAAAAGATTGACGACTCAGACATATTCGACATACCTCATGTGAGTTTTCTTGACGAACTGTTAAGCAATTATATGGCGATATATGAACTGAAATGTGCATTAAGAGCTATAAAGGATTATAACGTTGATTATTACATGTTGGACGGGTCAATTTTAGGGGACCTGCAGAACGCATTTCCAAGAGGGGCCAAGTTGCCGTCAAAAATCAAGGAAAATCTTGACGAGTCCACATTGAACGAGTTTGAAAGAAGACTGTCCCATAGGCATTACGGATTGGTCTTTCCTGAAATTAGGGACTCTCTCAAGCTGATGGAATTGCCCAAAAGTGAGGAAATGAATAAGGTTGAGGAGTATAACCTTCACCTGGCCTCTATTGAAAAAATCATTCTTTTAAGGGAAATATTGCAATACCGCAAGAAAATAATATCAATTTCAAAAACCTCATCTGACAATGAGCTTTTCCATTGGAACATTCCGGATATTGCATTTCTTGACAAGTTCACACATCAACAGGGAATGTCCATAATAAAATATAAGTCCGTATGGGAAAAGGCGGCATTTCCGTATTACAATGACTTTTTCAAAAAGATTACGTTTACAATATTTTATGTAAGGTTCCAAAACAACAAGAACGTATTAAAAGTTGAATTGCCTTATAAGGCAAGCAAGGACCACGTGTTTGAATTGATCAAAAAGATAAACGCCCTATCGGTTCAGGGATATCCGTACCTTTTGAACAAGGCCCACAATGATGTGGTAATAACCGATAGGAACATGAAGGAACTGGTGAAAATAGCTAAGATTTACGAGACAACAAATAGGGAAGTGATGTCATGGTAGTTGGAATTTGCGTAGGGGAAACCTCCCTGACAGAAGTTACATTCATATCAGATAAGATGCCGCAAGTTGGCGAATATGTAACAATAGAATATGACGGAAAGAAAGTTTTAGGAATGATTGAAAATCTGGTGAGAGGAAATGATGCCCTAAACATCGATATCAATGACTTTAAAGCGATACGACAGATATCCAAGATTGGAGCTGAAGACAACTACATTCGCGGAAAGGTTAAGATTCTTGGGGACGTCAACGACAACTTGAAACTGCCCCGCACACCTGTGCTGCCGGGAACCGAAATCAAATTGGCCGATGCTGAAATCCTTAAGGAGATATTTAAGGTTACAAACCCGATAAAACTGGGGGCTCTTGTTAATCAGAGTGATGTTGAGGTCAATGTTGAAGCAAACCCTATATTGTCAAGGCACCTTGCGATTCTTGCGATGACAGGTGCAGGTAAATCAAACACCGTGGCGGTTCTAATTGACCAATTGCTTGGCTACAGCGTTCCTGTATTCATATTCGATATGCATGGAGAATATAAGGATGCCGAATTCCCGAACGGCAACGTCAATGTCATCAAGCCGAAAATCAATCCGCAATACATGACATTTTATGAAATCAAGAAGCTTGTAAACATCCCAAGCAACGGCTACATTCAGGAAAGGCACTTCAGAAGGGCATTTAAAAAGGCAAAGGAAATGCTCAGCGATGGTGTTGCGCACACCAATAACTTCCTGCAGATAATTTATGACATTCTTGAAGCCGATTCACAGGTTGAAGGCTCAGACAAGCAGATTGTTGACGTGATGAACAAGATTGACGATTCAATGGACAGGTACTCCAACCTTTTCGACCAGTACACAGGAAATATCCTGACAAGCATCAAGAAGGCCCATGCAAATGTCCTTGATTTGAGTCAGGTCGATGAATCCGTTGCCAGTGTACTCGTAAGCCACATCCTGAGGAATTCCCTTCAAAGGTCCAAGAATGCAGCCCACAGCGGAAACAAGAAGGAACTGTTGGACAATTCCATATTCTTCATTCTTGAGGAGGCACATATTCTGGCTCCAAACAAAAGAGACAGCGATTCCAAACGCTGGATTCAGAGGGTTGCAAGAGAAGGCCGTAAGTTCGGATTGGGATTATGTCTGGTGAGCCAGTCACCGAAAACAGTTGACCATGACGCATTGTCACAGATGAACAACATGATCATCCTAAGGCTTGTTGAACCGGAGGACCAAAGGCACGTTCAATCAGCCAGCGAAAGCCTATCACAGGATTTGATCAATCAGTTGCCGTCATTGAACGTAGGGGAAGCCATTGTATTGGGTTTAATGACAAGGGTGCCTACCCTAGTGAAAATAGACAAGTTCAAAGGTCGCCGTCATGGTGATGACATGGATATCGTTTCACATTTCATCAACTCACAGAAGGATGATGAGAAGGAAATTGATGACTTGGAAGATGAACTTCTAGACATGGGATATGATTATTAATCCCATTATTTTTTTCTTAACTTTTTTTAGATAATTTTTAGATTGTTAAATCAATATTTATTACATTTCAAATGCTCTCTTGGCAAACCATTATATATAAAATAGAATATACCATTACTCATTAAATACTTGGTTAAGTGTTTAAATTGGTTATATACGAAAAATTTAGAAGGTAATATAATGAAATTTGCACATTTAGCAGATACTCATTTAGGTTATCGCCAATATGGATTATTTGAGCGAGAAAAAGACTTTTATGAAGTATTTGAAAAGGTTATTGATAAAATAATTGAAGAAAATGTCGATTTTGTAATACATAGCGGTGACTTATTTGAAACCGCAAGACCTTCACCTATGGCTTTACTGACTTTCCAAAAGGGTTTGTTAAAGCTAAAAGGTGCGGGAATACCTATGTATGCAATCGCAGGAAATCACGACGTTGTAATGCGTAAGGGATCCATCCCTCCACAGGTAATATTCAAGAAAATGGGCTTGAAGGTAATCAGCAACATCAACCCGACATACCTGCATGGGGACATATTTATTGCAGGGCTGCCATACTATCCTGCATCACATGGAAAGGTCCTAAGAAGCAAACTGGCCGAACTGTCAGAAAAGGCATCCCAGCATGAAAAATCAATATTGGTTTTACACCAGGGAATCGACAAGTATTTCGGCTATAATTATGAGTTGGAAATAGGTGAACTTCCCGACAACTTCAACTATTACGCATTAGGCCACATTCACAAATATGTCAACGATAAATATGGCGAGGGAAGATTGGTTTATCCGGGTTCTGCTGAAATCTGGAAAACCTCCGAAATACCTGATTACATGAAAAACGGCAAGGGTTTTGTTGTTGTTGAAATGGAAGGTTCTAAAACAACAGTCAAAAGGGTTAAAGTGGACATGCCAAGGGAATTCATTCAAAGAACTCTTGACTATAACAATCTGGAAAGCGGTGTTGCTGGAATCAAGGAAATAATCAAGGACTTTGAAAAGAAGCCTATCCTAAACTTGACAATCAACAATGTCGAGTCAGACACCAGCAGGGTCTATGAAATAATCAAGGAGGAATTGGGAGATTTGTCCCTAATGATCAGGCCTACATTCAACATGTTTGACATGGAGGTCCCCGGTGATATTGTCGATGACAATAATAAGTTGGGTCCAAAAGAACTAATCGTCAAACAGTTGGAATTATATGGAAGCAGCGATATTGACACATTGGCCACCGATTTGTATGACTTGCTGTCAAAGGATAAAATGGACGAATCCGGTGAGCTGATTGACCAATTCTACCATGAACATTATGCTCATATCACTGAAGAGGATGTTGAATTGGAAGATGAGGAAGCAGAAAAGCAACCTCCCAAAGAGGAAGAGAAAGATGTACAAGTAACATTTAAGGAGGTTCTAGAATGATTTTCACAAAACTAAAATTGAATAACTTCAAGTCACATGAAAATACTGTCATATCATTCAACAAGGGCATTAGTGTGATTGTTGGTGAAAACGGTGCTGGAAAATCCACAATACTTGAGGCTATCAGCTTTGCATTATTCAAACAACATACAGGTAAAAGAATTGATGATTTGGTAAGAAATAATGCTCAGTCAATGTCCGTTGAGCTGGAATTCACTTCCAATAACAGGGAATATAAAATCGTCCGTGAGAAAAAATCCAATCTAAAATCATCCATCTACAAGAAGACATCTTCAGAAGGAGGATATGCACACATCTGCACAGGAGATAAGGAAGTGGCTTCAGAGATTCGCCAAATCCTTGACATCGATTCAGACTTATTCCTAAATGCAATCTACATCAGGCAAGGCGAAATCGCCGAACTTGTTGACAAGACACCTGCAGAGAAAAAATTATTGATAGGTAAACTATTAGGTCTGGATTCACTTGAAAAGGCATGGAAAAACTTTTTGCCATTCATCACAGATTATGAAAATCAACTTTCAGAGCTTAAGGGTAAATTATACAATTCTGATAAATTGTATGAGGACCGTGACAAAAAGCGTTCCGAGTTAAACATCTTGAAAAACAGAGGTCATGAACTAGAACAGGAAATTGAGGAAGTCAAAGTTCTTTTAAACGACATTTCTGAAAGCAAACGTAATATGGAACGTGAAAAGGAAATCTATGACCATCAGGTCAACAATCTGGAAGTAGAAGAGAACACATTAATCAAGCTTGAAGAGGACAAGCATTTGGTTCAAGACAATCTGGACAAGATCCACAAGGCTGAAGAGGAAATAGGCAGATTGGAAAAATTCGTCTCAAAGCTGGACGTTTACCTTGACTTTGAAAAGTCAGTTTCAAGCATTCAAAGTCTCAAGATTCAACAAGACGAGATTGAAGACAAGCTGGATTCAATAGCTAATCAAAAGGAAATTGTTTCAACTAAAAAAGAAGGTTATGATTTCTACTTGAAATCTGATGAGGATATTACAAATTTAAACAATCAGAAAAATGATTTTGAAAAGGAATTGGCCACAATCGCTAAGCTTGAAAAGGATAAGAAGGATTTGCTGAAGGATATTGAAGATGAAAGAAATGACATTGAAGACTTCTTCTCAAAATCCAAAGACAAGCTGGATGAAGAGGGCATGAATCAGGACACTCTTGCGGAAATCGATGATTTCAACCACCTTGAAGAGGCAACCAATGATTTCATTAGTCAGACTTCATCAAAAGTCAAAGACTTGACCGAGGAGATCATTTCCAAAAACGAGGATATTGTTGTCTACAAGCAAAACATCAAATCCTCTGAAAAGCCGTTGAATGACTTGAAGGATGTTGACAATAAGTGTCCGGTATGCCAATCCGACATCAGTTTATATCAGAAAAAGCAATTGGTCAAGCAGTATCAGGCCCAGATATCAGAAAACGAGAAACTGATTAGTGTAAATGAGGAAAATGTTCGTTTATTATCCAAAAACAAGGCAAGTTTTGAAGAGAAACTTGAAGGGCTTCAGGAATTGTCTAAAAAGATTGTCGAATACAAACAAAAATTCAATCATTTGCAGGAGCAATTAGTTAAACTGAACAAGATTGATGAGGGCCTGGAAGGCAAGGAGTATATCAGCAACAAGTTAGGCGACATCATACTGTTCATAGCTAATAAAAAGGCAGATCGTGAAAGATTTAAAGAAGATTATGATGCATTCAATCAGGCTAAGGGAGCATTGGAAGTTTTAGGCAGTGAAGCCGAAACCCAACAAAAACTGAAGCAGGTTGAAAATGAAATCGATAATCATGTCACCAATATCAAATTGGCTATAGATCAGGACCCTCACTTGAGCAGCGACATCAGTCCTGAAGAGCTTAGGGACCGCATTGATGACTTAAAACAGAAAAATGAGGAATATAATCAGCTCAAGGGTTTTGTTCAAAATAAACAGAACTACATGACCCAACTTGATTCCATCAAGGAGGACATTGGAGTTTCAATCAACCAAATAGACATAACCAAAAATAAGATTGAGGCATCAAAGTATGATAAGGAAAAATATGACCAAATCATATACAGTTCCGAGTTATATGAAAGAAGGTTCAACACATTCAACAGTGAACTTTCAGAAATCAAGGGCAGGGCACGTGAGTCAATTGCAGTTTTAAATGATTTAAACGAGAAGATTGCCATTGCGGATAAGTTTGAACAGGAATACAGGGACATATCCGATTATATTAATTTGCTCGACCACATAAGGAATTTATACAGTAAGAATGGTATTCAAAGGGAATTAAGGAATATTTCAAGGCCTTTAATCCAAAAGCATACCAAGGAATTCTTCAATGAGTTCAACTTCAACTACTCCGACTTGACTATTGATGACGAATATGAAGTGACCGTTTACGGTCCTGAAGGCGAATCATCAATGAGCATGGTCAGTGGTGGTGAAAAAATCGCTATTGCACTTGCCTTAAGGTTAGGTATTACCCAAGCAATGGCCAATGGTGAACTGGATACTATTCTATTGGATGAGCCTACAATTCATTTGGATTCATCCAGAAAACATGAGCTTATCAATCTCTTGAAGGAAATGTCATCATTGCCCCAAATGATTATTGTAACTCATGAGTCTCAGCTTGAAAATGCCGCTGACAATCTAATCAAGGTTGAAAAAGAGAATGGTATTTCTAAAGTAATAATGTAGATTACATTATTACCACTTATTTTTTTTACATTGTTTCAGGTGCATCTTTAATTGCATCGATTATGCAGTTTGCGTTCCATCCAACAATGGTTGCAGCTTTTTCTTCCAATACTTCAGGAACTTCCTCAAGGCCCATTGGCCTTACAAGAACGATAGGTATCTCATACTTTTCAGCTGCGTTTAATAAGTGTCCGAACAGTTCCTTATTGTCATTATACAATCCGGCCAATAGGATGATCCTGTCCACTTTTTTGTAAAATCCTTCTCCTGCAAGTTCATAGGAGCCGGATATTGATTCTTTCCATAGGAAATCAACTTTTGAGAATAATTTTTCAGTGAATTGACCGTATTCATTGTTTTTGTCAATGCCGTTTGTTATAACCAAATTGTAAATCTTGTCGTCCCTGTCATCTTCAAACATGTTAAACACCTTGTTCTTATTATATTTTCATTCAATATAAAAATGTTTATTAATTGTTAAGGTGTAAGTTTATAATAGAAATTATTTTTTAGGAATTATTTTTTATGAGAGCAGCGGTAATTGGTTTAGGTGTAGAAGGTAAGAAAGCGGTAAATTCTCTTTTAAAACATGGATGGGATGTTTATGCCACTGATTTGAACATGAATGTTGATTTGGACGGTTTGGATTTGCCTAACTTGTCCATGAACTTGATTGAAGATAGTCAATCAGTTTCCATTGTTGGAGATAAGATAACCGTTGACTTGGGTTTTTCCAATTCCTACGCCATTGAGGAGTGCGATGCAATAGCAATCAGCCCGAGCATGTTTGGAGGGGCATTTGCCAATCGCCTGCTTGAAAGCAATGAGCTCTTATGTGATGTTGTTTGCGGACATAGGGATCTCTTCACAATAGGCATTACCGGAACCAACGGTAAGACAACCACTGTCCATATGCTCAAAAGCATTTTGGAGGATGCAGGACGCAAGGTTTTAGTTGGCGGCAACGGTGGTGGAGGATTTTCAGGCTATTATGATTTGATTCTCGAGGCGAATGAAGGGGATTATGACATTCTATTGGTGGAAGTGTGCGATATGACCCTTGATTTTGCAAACTATTGCTTTGATTTTGACATGGTCGGCCTTACAAATATCGGGAATGACCATATGGACGTTCACAAGACAATTGCCAATTATAAAGACTCTCTAGTTAGATTCTTTTCAAACAAGACAATTTTCACAGCATATAATCAGGATTTCAACAGTGACTTCAAGGAATCTGCCAGTCAAACAATTCCTTATTTTGTTTATCAGGATGAATTGAAATTATTCGGAAAGTTCAATATGCTCAATGCGGGCTTGGCTGCAGCAATTGCCAAGGAGCTTAAGGTGCCAAAGGACATCATCAGGCAAAGCCTGGCTAATTTCAATGCCGTTGAAGGCCGTTTGGATGTATATAAAATCAATGACGCTGACGTTTATGTCGGAAAGACCGACAATTCAGATGCATTGGCTTCAATTTTGGCTGAAAGGAACTTTTATGCATTGTTTATAGGCACTCCAAGGCATCATGAAGAGCATAGGCTTGATATCTTGGATGTTGCAGTCCAATACAATCCTGAAGTGATTGTTTTGTTCCCAGGTTTGGATGACACTTTAGACATTGCTATCTATAGACTTAATTCCTTGGGTTATATGGGCAATATCATAACTGTCAACACGCTTGACCAGATCATTGAATTGGTTGCCGAGTATTCTCATGAAGATGCAATACTGATTGGAGGCAACGGTCAGGAAACCATCATTGAGATTCAAGAAAGAATAAAGCTAATTTCCGAAAAACTATAATTTTTCAATAATGTTTTTATATCATATGTGATATATTAATTAGTGTATATTTTGCTAGGTGTATTAAATGAGTAGTTGGAGAAAAATATCAATTGTAGTTCTTATAGCATTATTAGCCTTATGTGCATTTATTGCAATTACATCCGCAAGCACTACTTCCTACTCAGCAGAATCAGTAGCTAAAGATTATAATATTCCTATTGGTCAGTCCATGTTTGAAAATCAGTCAATTGTCGGAACCAGTGAAAATGTTGAAGTTCCATTGGTTGCAAATGTTGGATTTTTAACACATCAATTGATGGCATTTGATTTACAGGGAATCTTAAGAGGAGTAACTACCGGTATTGTTCCATTTGATTTCAGTGTAGTTTCCGGTGAAGGTATTGATTCTTACGGTAAAGTAGTTGATGTTGTAGGTCCAGGTTATTTAACTTATGAGGGGGATAAACTAGCAGTTAAAGCGCCTGATAATTACGTATGGGGATATAGTGCTCCTTATAAATGGTTAGAGAAAACTGAAAGTGGTGTCGACGTATATGAAAACGGTACAAAAATCAAATCTGTGCCTGTGGATGAAATAAGAAATCTTGATTATCATAATGATTATTATAACGCATCTACCATAGCAAGCTGGTATAATTATGATGCGCAAGTGGGATCTACATTCACACTTGAAAAGGGTATGGTTGGATTTTCCGATGGTAGAAACAACATCTCCTCCAGTGATGTTCCAAAGATATTCGGTCAAGCTGTAGTGGATTATGCAGCAGAATATCCGACAGGTTCTCCAATCCTGTTATACTCAGGTAACTACACCAATGAGACTGGTGAAGTTTATGGTACCTCATTAGGTTCACACCCTGAATATGGAGATTCAATCAGGGAAATTAATGCAAGACAGTTTGTTGAAGCATGGAATGGAACCGTCATACCACCTAATACAACCGCAAGTGGTAAAGATTACGTCTACTTCGAATCAGCCAGTGATGCTTCCGCACCTGGTGGAAGTGCGGCTCACGGTGTTTGTCCATCCGCAAGAGCTTTAAGAGCTGCTGTAACTTCAGAAGGTTTCGGATTACCTACTGGCATGACATGGGACGAAAATGCAGTTTTATTCGGTTATAACCCTGCAAGGGACATTACCGTCTACAATAACCACGATTTCCCAGTTGAAATTAGAATGTGGACCGAAGGTTCCGGAACTGGTATGGGCGTTTATGCCCAAGTAATTAGATATATTCCAAATGACTGAATATATCCTATTTTTTTATTTTTTATGTCTGTTTCTACTGTTATTACCGCTGCAGGTAAAAATTCTCGAATGAGAAAAGACCAAATTTCCAGAGGCATTGAGTTAACCAATAAGCTAATTTTACCGTTCAATGGCAAGACAGTCATAGAGACAACCATTGATAATGCATTATCCTCAAATGCAGATGAGTGCATTGTGGTACTTGGTCATTATGCTAGTGAAATAAAAGAGGCAATCTTTGATAATTATAAAGATAAGGTGAAATTTGTTGAAAACAATCCCGTTGATGTAGGTTTATCAACATCACTTTACCATGGTCTTTCAAAATTAACCTCAGATTTCGCATTGTGCATAACAGCCGACCAGCCGACAGTGACAACAGAAACATTCAACAGACTCATTGAAGTCAGTCAAAAATCAGATGATCCCTACAGGACAATATCCATCTTAAGAAGAAGAAAGACAGGACTGCTGGACACTGCTGAAGGTTTGGGAATGCCTTTTGTGGCTCCAAGGGAAAACCTTATGGGATACCTTGAAAATGAGAACGATAACCTGAATCCTATATTGAGAAAAATATTCGATGATGGATATGTGTTTTATGGAATAAAAGAAAAAAATGAAAAAGAGTTATTAAACATTAATCACTATGATGATTATTTAATACTCTTAGATTGATTCTAAACCGGAAATGACTTCTTCAATCATTTCTTTACTGATGCCTACAGCCATTTCCTCATCCTTGATGTCAGCTGCTTTTCTTGAACCGTCACAGCCTAATGTGAAGTTGATTCCACCTTCAATGTATGGTTTTGAAAATGCATCGCCGCATAAGGATTGAATTCCTGCAAACATTCCGCAAGCCTTTTCACCGGTTTTATAAACGATACTTTGAGCAAGTTTCATTCCGCCGACAGGTTTTGTGATGACTTGAATCACGTCAGCCTCAAAGTCTGCCTCATCCAATGGAGCATAGATAATTCCCCATGACCTTTCAGGAACAATGGAAAGGTCTGCAGTTAATTTTTGTGCGGTTTCCAAATCTTGGAATCTGCCTAATGAGAAGTATTTTTCACCGTTGGCCAATTTTTCAGGCATGTCCCTAAGGCCGATAGCTCCTGCACCGCCTAAACATTTCTGTTCTTCAATAGTTGAGTAAAATTTATCACCTAATGATGCTTTTCTAACCATTTCACAATGTCTGATTTTTTCATCAATCAAATCATAACCTTCCGGAAGGTCTTCTTCGGTTTTGATTAATTTCATTGCTACAGGTTTGCAATCGAGTGCAATTTTGCTTTCGATTACTTCACAATATTTTTTATTTGTTTCTAAATTAGTCATTTTAATCCCCTTTAAATATTATTAGTATTAAGGAATTTTAATATCTTTTGTTTTAACACTGTTATTTTTACAAAATGTCCTGAAATCGCAAGCACTGCAGGTTCTTTCATCAGAGTCAGCTTTCCAGGCTTCCTGAATCTTGCAGCCGTTCATTTCCCTGATTAATGAGCTTTCAATATTATCGACCACACTGTCGAACATCAGCAGTGCATTTTCCTGCTCTTCCTCATCCACGTTGATGATTCTGATTGATCTGCTTATCTTGAACCCGTCGCTTAATTCGGGAGCCTTGTCCTCTTCCTCCCACCTTTCGATTAGCTTAACGTCATCCTCAAATTCATTGCCCACATCTGTCAGCTCATCCTTAAGCTCCTCCTTAATCAAAACCAGGTCCTCTTTTGAAGGTACAAGCTCATTCAGGTAAAAGATGATTCCTGCCACAATAGGCTTTGCATCCTCCTGTTTGGACCTGAGCCAGGAGTAGGTCAATATCTGCTGTTTATGGGTTTCCCATTTGTCCTCGACTTTCGGATTTGTTACTATAGTTGGAGGTCTTTTCATTCCCTTATAGTCGATGATTATCTCATAATCCTCGCCGTCCTGTTCCTTTATCCTTTTTTGGAAATTAGGGTCCTTTTTAAGGAATGCGATGATTTCATTGTTGAAGTTGTCCAGGTTGCTCTGCTCCAGGTCATTGATCTTCATGGAGGTCAGGACATCCACAACCCCGTTGATGCCGTAATAATTTGAACGGCTTTTATGCTCATCATAATTCGGCATTGGCCTTACTCCCTTAATCAAATGCTCTGATGAGTCAATCAAAGGGAACAGGTGCTTTCCCCATATATTTATTGCCTTTTCAGCTCTTGCACTTGCCAGCTTCTTATGGTCATGCTCATTTAGGTACTCGACTTCAGGATGATTGGACATGCTGAAAAACAGGTCCTCATCATAGGGATAGAGTCCCCTTGTCTGCAATCTTAAATCGATCTGCTCCTCAATAGGCCTGATGTCATCTATCCAATCCCATGGGAAGCTTGTCTTCTTGTAATCCCATTCCAGATATGCCTCTTCCATCACACCATGGATGAACTCACCAAACCACCTTTGCACGGGCTTTGATGGGGGCAGGGTTCCCTTATTCTGGTATCTGTACTGTAGGTTACAGGTTAAAAATGAAAGCAAATCTCCGGTAAGACTGTACTCTGGAATTATATAAGGTTTTGATTTTGACGGTAATTTCATAGTTTTCACTCCTAAACTAAATATATCTCCTTGAATCCAACGTATTTCTCATCCCTGCTCCATCCAAGAGCAACGTTCGGTATGTTGAAGTGGTCGTTTCTTTTCGTATAACCTTCAATGGCGGGACTCAGTCCAACAAGCAGCAATACACTTTCCGCTCTGGAAAACGCTACAAAGTATAGTCTTGTCAAGTCGTCGAAAGAACGGTCCCTTTCGCTTCTTTCGCTTTGCCCAAGAGAGCTGTGCTGCCTTACACTGTCCTCAATGGTTATCTTGTCATCAAGAGACTTTGGAAATCTCAATATTTGGGTTTTTATGTTGTTTGTCTTGAATTTTGAACCCACGTCAACGATGACAAGCGGAAACTCCAATCCCTTTGACTGGTGAATTGATAGGACATTCACCCTATCGTCAGGCAGGGTTTCAAGCAGTGATTCGTCAATCTTGACCCCACCGGTTGATAATGGAATGAAAATGTTCCATATGGCCTCAAGAACTGATTCTGCCTCTTGTTTTTTATTATAAAATGAAATTGCTGAGTGATATTCATTGAAAAATCCTGTCTGTGTGATTGATTTGGTGATTGCCTCCAGATACACTATTCCCTCAACATCATCCTGCAGCTCCTCAATCCATGTTGTCAGCTTGTAGGCAAGTTCCATTAGGCTAGCCCTTTTCGGCCATTCGTCATGTCCTCTCGGTCGTCTGAGCTGCCAATAGGTGACAAATTCGCTTAATGAAATGGGTTCGCGAGGTTCTGGATTCATTTTCATGTAATCCTTTGCCTTAAGCCTCCATCTGTTCATGTTTCTCACGGCCAATTTCGGAATTGTCTTGTCTGAACGTTGGAATGTTGACTCGGGATCTATGCATTCGAGCATCAATCCGCAGAAGATTCCCACTACATCAATTTCCTGCAGGTCAATTCCCCTTGGATTGAACATTTCAATAGGATTCTTGAGTCTTTTGAGATGTTTTCTAAGTGAAAATAAAAAGGAACGGTTTCCATGGGACACCTCTTTTGGTGAATATGACAATATAGCAATATCCGAAGCGGATCCATAATCATCATCCAATTTAAGCTTGATGCTTTCCATTTCCTTTCCTGCTTTGAGGTTTTCACTTCTGATTTGCTGTAATTTGGCAATGTCAAGAGGTTCATTCATCTTTTCATAATATTCCTTATTCAGCACCTGCATTACCTTTAGGTCACACTCTCCCTTGTTGACCAGCTTGTTGATGAATATTGACAGGTCCTTTGCAAGCATTTCAGGATTGTTTCTGAACATTCCCAAAACAGGCATTTTGTCCTTTTCAAAATCAGGGGCTATGATTTTCGGCTTGTTTGCCACCCTTGCTTTTTGATATTCACTGTCAAGTTCCACAAACTGGTTGCAGTGCTCTATGATGTTTTCTGTTGAGCGGTAGTTTGTCTGCAGGTTAATCTCTGTGATGTCTATGCCAAGTCTCTGCTTGACTCTTTCAGGGTAATGCGTGAAGAGGTCTACTGTCGCACCTCTGAAGCGGTACAGTGACTGGTCATCGTCTCCCACAACGGTTATGCTCCCTCCATTTTCAATGGCTGATTTGGCAATTGTGAAGTATATGTCCTCCTGTATGAGGTTGGTGTCCTGATATTCATCGATTAGAACAATCCTTATCTCATCAAGGAATTCATTTAAATCTCCGCTTTTGAGTTTATTTAGGAACAATGCCTCTAGCATTGCAAAATCGATGGTGTTCATGCTTTTCAAAGTTTTCTCGTATTCCCTTATGCAATCCAGGGCAATGCGCTCTCCGCTTCCCTCTTTGCTTTGCTCATATAATTTGTCAATGTCAATCTGGTCGTAGAATAACCTGTTCTTGATGTTAACAAGTATTTCACTTAATTTTGATGGCTCTTCCATCTTGGATTTGCCGCTTAGTTCCTTGAGGTATTCCACTAATTCCTTATTGAGATATGCTTCATTTTCTATAATAATTCTCATCATTGCTGAGTTGGCAACGAATTCTTCAATGACAATGGCTTGGTTTTCACCAGGTTTTTTAAAGTCCCTGAGTAATTCCTCGGCGATACTGTCGGTTGTTCCAATCTTGATTTGATTGAAGTCTATCCTGTCGATTTTAGCGATGCTTTCGAAATCATCCACATTGTCCAGCAGGTGGTTTTTGATTTCATCTCCCCATCCGAGAATACGTGAGTACAGTTCCTCTGCGGCTTTTCTTGTAAAAGTTGTTGCCAGTATCTCATTTGGGTCAATGTCATCTACAAAAATGTATTTAAGTATTTTTAGAACCATAACGGTTGTTTTACCGGAACCTGGTCCCGCTACAATAAAAAGGGATTCATCGCTTTTTGACAGTATTGCCTTTTGCTGATTTTTATTTGAAGAAATATCTCTTTCAAGAATATCCACTACAATATCTTCAAATTCATCATATGATATCATTTTTTCCCTCTTAATTTACTATAATTTAATTTTTCTAATTAACTTATTTAAATAATCTTTGAGAGAGCATTTGGAAACTATTAGTTGTTGCTAAGGATTACTTTCCATCTGCTCTCACCTTCGATTTAAATATCAGTATAGATTAAATAATTACTATAAATATTAAAATTATTTAAGTAGGAAATTGAAATATATTATTGGAGGTTGTAAACTTCCATAATATGCATAAGTTAGAACCAAAAATGGTTCTAGCTTACTATTTTTTACATTTTACAATTCCAGAGACTATTTCAGCTGATATTATGGTAGACAATATTGACATGTTTAAAAACGATGTGAGATACAGGGAAAACATTGCCCATATAGAAACCATACCAGCTAAAGAGGCCAGTTTCAGGAAAGTGAATAATCTAAACGAGAGGATCGTTGATTATCTAGATTCAAAAAATGTTAAATTATACGAACATCAGGCGGAGACATATGAAGCCATAAAGGACGGAGAGAATGTAATAATCACCACACCAACAGCTTCAGGAAAGACATTGGCTTTTAACCTTCCTATTATGGAGACAATGATAGAGGATAAGGATGCAACGGCGCTGTACATTTATCCCGCAAAGGCTCTCTCAAATGACCAACTGCACGTTCTTGAAGGCATGGAAGAGGAATTGTCTATTAAGATACGTCCCAGAACATATGACGGCGACACCCCTCGGGAGGATAAAAGGGGAATACGCGAAAAGTCAAGGATAGTCCTGACAAACCCATACCAATTGCATCTTATATTGTCCTGGCATCACCAATGGTCAAGATTCTATAAGAACCTCAGATATATCGTGATAGATGAGTCACATTACTACAAGGGCGTTTTCGGTTCAAACGTTGCCTTCCTGATTAAAAGGCTGAAAAGGATTGCCAATTTCTATGGCTCATATCCGCAGTTCATATTGTCCTCAGCCACACTTGCAAACCCGTTGGAACTTGCAAACAGGCTGACAGGGGAAGACTTCAAGCTTGTCGACAATGACACATCCCCAAGCGGAGAGAAGGACTTCATTCTATACAACCCATTCAAGAATTATGTCCGAAAGAAGATCAACACGCAGAATGCGCCTTCAGTGCACATGGAAACGGAAAACATTTTCATGTACATGATGCTCAAAAACATTCAGACATTATGCTTCACCGTTTCACGTAAAACCACAGAACTGATTGCGATGTGGGCCAAAAAGGACATGACTCAGGTAAAGGGCAAGCTGGCCCATCGTATTGCAGCATATCGTGCAGGATATCAGGCCCAGGAGAGACGTGAGATTGAAGAGGGACTCAAAAGCGGAAAATACCTGGGAGTGACATGCACTAATGCATTGGAATTGGGAATAAATATCGGTTCCCTTGATGCTGTAATCATTTCAGGCTATCCCGGAACAATGATTTCAACATGGCAACAGGCTGGAAGGGCAGGAAGAAGCAACCAAAAGTCCCTGGCAGTATTGATAGCATTTGAAAACCAGCTGGACCAGTATTTCATGAACAATCCTAAATTCTTCTTCGACAAGCCCCATGAAAATGCAATCATAGACTTGAAAAATCCGATTTTGCAGGAGGCCCATCTTTTGTGTGCGGCCAAGGAACTGCCTTTGCAGAGGGGTGAGGCGGAAAAGTACTTCGGCATTTCACAGAACGTTATTGACGGCATGGTCGCCAGGAAGGACTTGCATGAAAACCATAGGGGAGACTTCATATATCCGTATGACGACAGTCCCGCACTTGACCATTCCCTTGACCAGATTTCATCAGAGGAATTCAAGGTAATGAATAACGGAAAGCTTTTGGAGACAATGGAGCGTTCACAGGTTTATCGTGAAGCCCATGAGGGAGCAATCCTTATCAACAAGGGAGACACCTACGTCGTCAATGATGTTAATCTGAAGAGCGGCTATGTGAATGTCTCAAAAGAGGTTGTGGATTACCATACGATGGTCTTGAACCAGACTGACATCAGCATCAGGAAGAAGCTGTCAAAAACAAAATACGGCGACTTGACAATACACTTCGGGGAACTGACAGTAAGTGAAGATTACTTCAAATACAAAAAGATGCATTTTTCAAAAGCAATTGGAACATATCCTCTTGAACTGCCTCCTTTGAAGTTCAACACCAAGGGATTGTGGTTCACAATACCGAAACGTGTTCAGGACACCTTGGAAGACATGTTTCCAAATGAGGAGGAGGTCTTTGCAGGGGGCCTTCATGGAGCGGAGCACGCATTGATCGGACTCTTCCCATTGCATACGATGTGCGACAGGTTTGACATTGGAGGGCTGTCAACAAACTATCATGAGGACACCCAGGAAGCGACAATATTCATTTATGATGGATATGAAGGTGGAATAGGCATCTGTGAAAAGGCTGCTGATGTGTTTGTGGAATTGCTGAACTCAACAATTGACATGCTGAACAATTGCCAATGCCAAAGTGGCTGTCCCGCATGCATCTACTCACCAAAATGCGGAAACGATAACAAGCCATTGCACAAGAACGCCACAAAATACATTCTTGAGTTCATGTCCAAACTGATATCCAATGAGGATGACAGTGAAATCGAGGCTGAAGTAATCGTTGAGGAGATTGTGATTCCGGACGACTTTGATGAGGCCTATGATTTATATAAAAAGGGAGACTATTCGGCTTCAAAGGACCTTTTGAACAACATAATCTCAAATGATAAGAGACATGCCAGGGCATTGGCCCTTATGGCTCAAATCTTATATGAACAGGACCAGAAGGATATAGCGTTACTGTTTACCAAAAAGGCATTGTCTGCCGACAGGTCAAACGAAATGGCAAATGAGCTTGAAGTCCTGCTTACCAACAAGCCTCAAAAGGAAATGGTGGAGTTGAACTCCCTTGATGATGTAGATACATTATATGAGGAAGCCTATGACCTGTATGAACAGGGAGACTTGGCCACAGCTTCCGATATTCTGGTGAAATTATTGGATTTCGATGATAGAAATTCAGAAGCGTTGGCATTGATGGGATTGATATATTACCATTCAGGAATTTTCCCAAAGGCGGTTGAATATTATAAAAAAGCGTCAAAAATAAATAAGAATGGTGAAATGGTTAGGGAATTGAAGATGAGGGTTGCTTAAACCTCATCCGTATGGGGTGAATCCTTGCTCAAAGTGTTCGCACACCTTTTCAAGCATTTCCGGAATGTCTATTTTTTGAGTGCAGTGGTCAATGCATGTGCTGCAGTATGTACACTCGTCAGCAGGAACCTTCTCATCGGCCAGCTTGTCAAAGTACAATCTGTAGATGTCGGATTCAGGCTGGTTCTTGCTTGTGTTGTATAGATTGAAATATTCAGGGATTGGAATCATTTCAGGACATGCGTCAACACAGTATCCGCATTCGCTGCATGGAACTGCAACGTTGTCGGCCAGCTTTAGAGCCATCTTTTCCAAAAATGAGTTTTCCTCATCGCTTAAGACCTCAAAATTCTCATAGGTGTCGCAGTTATCAATCAAATCCTCCATTTTGCTCATTCCGCTTAGAACTATTTTAACGTTTTCAAGGGATGCGCAGAATCTGATTGCAAAGCTTGCAATGGACTTGTCCGGGTTGAACTCTTTGAAGTCATTTTTTATCTCATCATTTGGATTTACAATCACTCCTCCTTTCAATGGTTCCATGACATAGACGTCAAGTCCGTGTTTGACACACAGGTCATAACATTTGTGGGCTTCAATTGACGGATCCTCCCAGTCAAGGTAGTTGAGCTCCAGTTGGACTATGTCGAACATCTCTCCGTATTTGTCGAGAACTTCTTCAAGCAGGTCTGATTTGTCGTGGAAACTGAATCCAATTTGCTTTGCAACTCCGTTTTCTTTCATCTTTTTGACATATTCAAAGGTGTTTGCATTTATTGCGTTTTTAACCCATGGTCCGTTGATGTTGTGAATGAAGAAAACGTCAAAGTATTCAATGCCAAGTCTTTCAAGCATTTCGTTGACGAACTTTTCATTGTCTTCCTCGCAGGTCAGAGCCCATGTCGGCATTTTGTCACATATTCTGAAGGATTCACGCGGATACCTTTCAACAACTGCCTTTCTGATTGCAACTTCGCTCATTCCGTTGTGATAAGCATAGGAAGTGTCAAAGTAGTCATATCCTTTTTCCATGTAGATGTCAACCATTTCGTTGAACAGGTCCTGATTGATTGATGTGGGGTCGTTCTTATCGGTCAGGGGCAGTCTCATGCAGCCGAAACCGAATTTTGATTTGTAAGTCATAATACTATCTCCTAATTATTATTAATTTTTTAAAAATATTATATTTAAATGTTGCCAACATCAACATTTATTTAAAAGATTTAAAAATTATACTTTTTAAGTATTACTTCAATAATACTAATATATTAAATACTTTTATTAATGGATAAAACTAAATTTATAGTATTAATGTTTTATATAGGAGTTGTAAAATGCACGAATTATCTATGGCTCAAGGCATTATCAATGCGGTTCTTGAAACTGCAGAGGCAAATAATGCAACTGAAGTAAATGAAGTCACTGTTGAAGTTGGAAGACTCGCAATGATAAATCCAGAACAATTGGAATTCATATTAGGAGTTTTGATTGAAAATACAATTATGGAAGATGCAAAAATTGTTTTTGAAGAGATTCCAGCTGAAATAGAATGTAATGACTGCAATTTCCATGGTGAAGCTATATTAGATGATAGTGACCACTACGCTCCACTCGTCAAATGTCCTGAATGTGACAGCTTGAGCGTAGAGACCTTAAATGGAAAAGACATTGTTGTAAAAAATATTGTTATTGAAAAACCTGACGATAATTAGATTGGAGGCAAAAATATGCACCAAGTAGCTGATGTAGAAGTAGCAAAAAATATTATGGATGCTAATAAGAAATTAGCGGATAAAAACTTAAAAAATTTGGAAGATAAAGACATTTTCTGTGTTGATTTTGTAGGAGCAATCGGTTCCGGTAAAACAACACTTGTCGAAGAGATCATTGACAATACTGATTATAAGATTGGTGTTCTTGCAGGAGACGTAATCTCAAAATTCGATGCAGGACGTATAGAAAAGCATGATGTGCCTGTTGTAGGTTTAAACACTGGTAAGGAATGTCACTTAGATGCACATTTAGTGGGTCACGGACTTGAGGACCTGCCTTTGGATGACCTTGACATGGTCATTATCGAAAACGTGGGTAACTTGATTTGTCCTGTGGACTTCGAATTGGGTTCACACTTGAGAATTGTCGTTGTGAGCGTTACCGAAGGTGACGACACTGTTGAAAAACACCCAATCATTTTCCAGACATCTGATGTGGTTGTAATCAATAAGGTTGACCTTGCAGATGCCGTTGGAGCTGACGCTGACAAGATGGTGGCTGACGCTCAAAGATTAAACCCTAATGTTAAAGTAATTAAATCCAGTTTGAAAGAAGGAACTGGATTGGATGAAATTATTGCTGTAATTGAAGAAGCAAAAAATAGTTAAGTTTTAATTCAGGTGGTTTCATGAAAGTATGGATAGATATTTCAAATGCTCCTCATGTGAGATTTTTCAAGGACGTAATAAAATATTTGGAAGCTGAAGGTGAGGATGTAATAGTCACTGCTAGACAATTTGGTGATATCCATAAACTGATGGAAATGTATGACATTGACTTCATATCAGTCGGAAAACATGGCGTAAGCCTTTACGATAAGTTAAGGGAAAGTACTGAAAGGGTGTACAACCTTGTGGACATCATAAATGGCGAAAAGGTGGATGTCGCCCTTAGCAAGCATTCCATTGAACTTCCTAGAATCTCATTTGGTTTAGGAATTCCAAGCCTATACGTTTTGGACAATGAGCATGCGCTTGCAGCCAACAAGCTGACCCTTCCGTTATGTGACAGGATTATCACACCGAAAATCATCGACATGTGGAAACTGATGAAATTCGGAGCAGATCCGAACACTATCATATCCTATGATGGAACCTCAGAATTAATGCACTTCAAAAGCTTTGAATATAATGACAATGTGTTTGATGACTTGAATCTTGAATTGAAACATCCAAAAACAATTTTGATGAGGCCGGAACCTTCACTTGCATCATACCTGAACACAGACTGCAGAAAATCAGTCTTGTCCCCTATTGTTGACGAGTTGAAGAATGTGGCCAATATTCTGATTCTTCCAAGGTTCAAGGAACAGGCTGAAATATTTGAGGGCATTGAAAACGTCTCAATTTTGAAACCGCCGGTTGACACATCAAGCATCATTAAGAAGTCAGATTTGGTTATTGGTGCCGGAGGAACAATGAACAGGGAAGCTGCAATCCTTCAGACTCCTGTAATCTCCTGTTATCCTGGAGAAACATTGTCCGTTGACCAGTATTACATCAACAAGGGACTGATGTTCAGGTCCATCGATACCGATGAAGTGATTGAAAAGGCACTTGACCTGATTGTCAAACCTCATGAGGAAATCGATGTTAAGACTGATGACTTGTTCCAGGTGATTATTGATAATTTATATGATTTGGCCAAAAATGGCAAATAGTTTTTATAGTAAAATAATCATATAATTTAGTATAGTATTAATTTGTTTTATTGGGCTGGTAGCTCAGATGGTAGATCGTCGCCTTGGCATGGCGGAGGCCCCGGGTTCAAATCCCGGTCAGTCCATTTATTTTTTTAAAATAAGATAGAATTGTGATTAAAATATGTTGTTAATTGCTCAAAACCACTTACAGTTAATTGTAGAAGTAGCGGTAATGCTATTTGTCACATGGGTGTTTGCTTTGAATTTAATCCCATTGTCACTCAGTGTGGTTACCTTCCTGTCACTGTTCCTGATGGGCGGTTTTACATTGATATTTGCAGGGGACATCGCACTTTTGGTATTGTCCTCGAGTCAGGCGGAATTTACGCATCCATTCGGACCGATAGCGTTATTGGGTACCGTTGCGGCTTTGGCATCATTGAAGGTGATGAAGGAATCGGGAGTGGACATACGGCCACTTAGAAGGTTCGTTATTCTTTTCCTTGCAGGTATAACAATATTCGGAGGATTAATGCACAGGTCATTTTTAATCTTATGGTTAATAGGATTGTTCTTCGGCTATTTGATAATATCCAAATCATTCAGGGAAAAATCAATATTCACCGCAAAAAGAATTGGAATGTTCCTGGGTGCTGCGGCAGTCGGTTTCGTTCTTCTGGAAGTGGTTGCAAGAGTGAGTGGAATGACAATTTTCTCACCATTGCTTAGGTTGGGAAGGATTGAACAGTACTCTGCATCAAGTATTAAGACAGTATTGAGCAATATACAATTGATAGGACACAATGCCAATGCATCCTACTGGGGAGCGGAAGGTACGGCATTTGCGGAGGGTTACATTACATTACCTATGCAGCTGGTATTATTCTTCGGTTTGCCTTTCCCAATGTTTTTCGGTATATTGGTTAACCAAAAGGATACAATCGACTATATGCTTCCAGGTATCTTCGGATACGGTTTTGACTTCGGAATATTGGGATTAATCGGATTAATGGTTTTCGTGCTTGGAACCATCATAATTGGTTTTAAAGTATTGAAAATGTACAGAGAGAAAAGAGAAAAGAACAATAAGAAGTATCTCGGTAGGGAAGTATTGCTAACCGGTGCCCTTGCAGCATTCTGTGCACAGGCATTAGTTGGAATGTTCATATTTAACAGGTCCATCAACGGTATGGCATTGTTGACGTTTATTTTCGTAGGTACATTGATTTTAGCTAATGTGGTTACATTAAAGACAAGATCATGAGGTAATTATATGAAAGCTTTAGTTTTACTTGGATGTCCTGAGACTCCATCACAAACTCCAATGGCCGTTTATGTATTCAATAAATTAACAAAGATGGGATATGATACAACCATTGCGGCAAACCCCGCAGCCAAAAAATTGGTCAAGATATCAGACCCTGAAAATTATTATAATCTTAACCTAGTGGATTTAGAAAGGCTTCTTGGCGAAATCAATGAAGGAGATTTTGACCTGTTGGTTGGTTTCGTTCACAAAGACGCTGCCGCATCATTTTTCGTAACATTTGAACAGATCATTCAATGCAAATCCATTGCACTGGTATTCTCAAGGGATGCAGATGAGGTGGCTGAATTTGTAGAAATGATTGAAGAGAGTGGCAGCAACGCTTTGATTACCGCAGTAAGAGCTTTCCATAATCCGTCACCGATTAAAGTTAAATTTGACAGAGCAATTAAGGAGTTCGAATAAGATGTCATTCTGTTTAGACACATACTTACAACAATCAGATAATTATGAAATCCATGCATCAAAGGCAGGTTTCAAGGACTGTGCAATGATTATCAGATTCAAGGCTGATGACATAGTCTACATCAAACCTGGCGATGAGGTGTTGGGGGTTAGAGTAATAGGAATCCCTCCGATACCAATAGGTTTTGACAATGAAAAAGGAACAGTATTCCTGCCATACACTAAACCTTGTCACGGAACCTCCGTTGTGGAATTGCCGATTGATGAGGAAGAAGTAGAAAAAATCAGAAAATTAGATACCGGTAATAAAAAATGAAATCCACTGTTGTCGGAAGCTTCCCAGTTGAACTGAAAAAGGAATCTTCCACTAAAAATAAGTTATTAAGTGCTCTTGGAGCATATGATCCGTATAAACAAGCTATAAAAGATAGTGTTATCTCTCAACTTGATGCCGGAGTTGACATAATCTCCGATGGTCAGGTCAGGGGAGACATGGTCTCTATTTTTACTAAATACATTCCCGGAATGAAAATCGAGGAGGGAAACACTGTAATCGTTTCCAAAATCGTAAGACCAATTCGGGAAATATCCATCAAGGATTTGCAATATGCAAAGAAGGTCATGAAAGACTATTATAATGGAAACATTCCTGAAGGAAAAGGCGTTAAGGGGATAATTACAGGCCCTAACACCATTGTGCACTCTTCCAGAATCCAGTTCTTCTACAAGAACAGGGAAGATGCCATAATAGATCTTGCACACAGCCTTAAGCATGAGGTTAATGCCATTGTCAAAAAGGTGGAGCCCGTCTACATCCAGATTGACGAGCCCTTCCTCTCCACAGGCATGGTGGACATGAAGGTCGCCAGTGAAGCCATTGACATCCTTCGCGAAAACCTTGAAATCCCATTGGCAATGCATGTATGCGGAACACTTGACGGTGCATTCAAGGATTTGGCAAAGTTCAATGTGGACATTCTCGATATGGAATTTGCGGGAAATAACGTCAACATAAACGTCTTGGAAGAGAATTCCAATCTGATTCATAACAAGATTATAGGATTCGGATGTGTCGATTCATCAGTCAACACAGTGGACAACATTGATGAGGTTGACGACTTGGTTATCCGTGCAATCAATATTGTTGGAAAGGACAATCTGATATTGGATCCTGATTGCGGTCTTAGAAGAGCCCCAAAAGATGTGGCATTTGAAAAGTTAAGAATCATGAATGAAATCAAAGACAAGTACAGCTAGTCCTTGGGGTTAAAATGACAGAATATTGCAGCAAATGCGGTGAAAAACTAAAGGAAAACGCATTATTCTGTGCCAATTGCGGCGAAAAGGTTCCAAATAGGAATAAAAAATTTCCAATTAAGTATATTATTTTGATAGTTATTGTGGCTATTGTTGCTGTTGCAATTGCCTCAACTCTTTTTATACCCGGTCCGACCCAAATAGTGAAGGTGGATGACGTTGAGTTCCAGCTTCCGGCAGATTATGTCATGGAACCGGACAGGACAGAAGTCAGCATAGATGAAAACGTGAAGTCAACTGCAATGGCTTGGAGTAATGAAAAGTACTTTATAGAGATTGGCGTTACAAAGACTCCAGGTTCCGGCTTTGACAGTGAGGAGGTTGCCGCAAGCCTGGAAGGAACACCAACCAAGATGTACGGTTACAGTGGATATTACTTGGAATATGAAAACCAGGGAGCAGCATTCATATTTGGACTTAAAGACGAGGTCTGCATGATTTATGTGAGCCATCCTGATGCATTTGATGATGTAAAGGTAATTGGTCAGGTTTATGAATAGATATTGAGTTTTTTTTTGGTTTGGGTATTGTCCCTATGATCTTTCATATAAACATGTGTTATTTATATACATTATAAATATAAGTTAAACACATATTTTTACACAAAGATTGAATTAAAAAAGAGGCCAATTATGAATAATAAAAAAATAATAATCTTATTTGTACTGATAATATTCACAGTAGGTATGGTGATGAGTGCAGCTTCAGCAAGCCACACATTCAAAAAAGGAAAATATAAAGTAACAGTATCAGATAAAACATATAACAAAATAAAAAAAGGAAAAAAAGTCATAAATAAGAAAGTAGGGACTAAAAAGAAAACTAAATGGGTTACAAAAAAAGTGAAAACATATGAATCATGGATTGATTCGGATGGGAACTTGTATAAATCCAAATCTTGGAATCCTTATAAAAAATTAGGATATAAAGCTAAATATATAAAATCTGTTTGGAAATATTATGATGATGGGGATATTTGTTGGGAGTACTATAAAGTACCTAAAACCATTAAAAAACCAGTTTACATGCACATTTATGCTGATTGGACGGGAGATTTGGAACATATGAAATATACTGGTAAAATTAAGGTTGAATTAGATAATTGCAAATATCTTTGTTTTTAGAAAAGTGTTACATTATGTAACACTTATGTTATCCTTTTTTTAGTTTAATTTATTTTACTTCCGTTATGAATATAATAATTATTAATTTTCATTTAAAACACTACTAATTTTCCAGTATTTTCATCATTTCTTGCTTTAGACTCTTTAAAAAAAGTTGTGAGGACTTGATTTCAAGCCCTATTTTTGTGGATGGTTTTTTCATGGTGAAAATGAGGGGTGGTGTTTTCCTCATTTAACGATATTCGTGTTTGAAGTTTTTGTCATATAGCTTGGACGCATTAAAGTCGCCAGGGTCTAGGACATCTCCCACCACAATCATTGCAGTCTTTGTTATATTGGCATCTTTCACTTTTTCTGCAATATCCTTGAGGGTTCCTCTAATTATTTGCTGGTCAGGCCAAGTTGCCTTTTTGACTACTGCAACAGGTGTAGTTTCCTCATAACCTTCAAGCAATTCATCCACCACTTTGTCAATCATGCCTATTCCCAAAAAGATGCACATGGTTGCATGATGCTTTGAAAAGCTTGCAATACTTTCTCCGGCAGGTTTAGGTGTTCTGCCTTCAGGACGGGTAATGATTACACTTTGTGAGATTTCAGGCAGGGTCAATTCAGCTTCAAGGACGCTTGCGGTACCGAACAGTGAACTTACACCTGGGATAATCTCATATTCTATGTCATGCTTTTTGAGCTCACGGATCTGTTCGGCAATTGCACCGTAGATTGATGGGTCTCCTGTATGCACACGTGCAACCAGTTTGCCTTCATTGACTGCTTTGGTGATTATTTCATCTGTTTCGTCTAAATTCAAATAAGCACTATTGTGTATTTCACAATCGTCACGGGCAGGGCATAATACGTCCTTGTTGACGAGTGAACCGGCATATATAATAACATCGGCTTCTTCTATGACTTTCCTTCCTTTGACGGTGATTAAATCAGGGTCTCCCGGACCTGCGCCAATAAAAATAACTTTACCTTTCATGGTATTAGTTTTATTTCCAATATTATATAAATATTGATTTTAATTCAATGCAAACTTTATTAATCGTTAAAATAATTAAAAAATATGGATGATAAAGGTTTTATTTCAATAGAATACTTGTTTGCATTATTCATAATTGTCATTATTGCCTGTGGCATGTTGTTTTTCACACAGGCCTCCTTATCGTCAAGCTTCAATATTGAGGATGGCGCGTCACATAGGATGATTCTGGATAGCGTTGCAAACCAGATTGCTCAGGTGAACTCGAATGGTGTGGGATACTCCAAGATAATACGGTTGCCGTCGGACATGGGCTATTATGAGCTCACCTTCAATAAAAACAGGCTGATAATGGAATATGATGGCAAGAAGGGAGAGACAATAATTCCCATAGCGAACATTGACCATGATACGAGACTGGTCAGTGGAAGGAGTTACATGATTACAAAGACGGATGAGGGGATTGTGATAACATGATGGAAGACAGGGCGCAGATTTCAGCGGAATTTCTGTTTCTGATGGGGGTTCTGATACTGATTGTGATGCTTTCAATAGCCTTTGTGGCTCAGGAGCAGGAATTGTCCCAGGCCATGGCATCGGCAAGAAACGGGGTGAATGAGGGTGTCGGCACATCATCAAGCGCAATCTATCCGGAAGACACTTACAGGGAATATTCGACTGCAAAAGAATCTTTGCTGTATCCCTATTCCGTGGAGATTGTAAATGTCTCATATACCGATATGGGATATGATAAGAACTTTGAGAAAAGATGGATACAGTTCAAGGTATACGCTAAAACCTCAGAAAGGTTTGATAATGATGAATTGGTTTCAATAGGCGACAGGATAAACTATAATCTAAGGAAATCCATTGCAATCAGCTTCAATTCTACCCCGTCAACCAACAGACTATACAATCCCGTATTCTCCCAGCACTATGTCTACACCACCGCTAATGTTAAATGGGTTTGAGTATATATTCTTAATCATGTCAAGGTATGAAAAGGGAAAAGAAGTTTTAGAGGCAATTCAGGAAAGGTCTGTTGAGGAAATATTTGAGGGTCTTGAGGACATCGCGCCGGACATGTCAAGATTCGTGGTCGAGTTTCCCTATGCGGAAATATACACCCGTGAGGAGGTTGACTTGAAAACACGTGAATTGTGTACCGTTGCTGCACTGACAGTCCTTGGAACAGTTCCCCAATTGAAGGACCACATCAACGCAGCGTTGAATGTGGGAAACTCCCCAACTGAAGTTGTTGAAATCATAATGCAGATGAGTGCCTATTGCGGATTTCCAAAGTCAATCAATGGTGTGGTTGCCGCTAAAGAGGTATTTAAGGAAAGAAATCTAATATAGTGAGAAAAATGTATGAACTGGATGGAATCAATATTTCAGATTTGAATTACGACAGGGTCTGTCTTAACTGCAAGCATTGGCAGGTCAATGTCCAAATCAGAGGTCCGGCAGATGGTGTAATATGTAGATTGGGCAGGGGACATACTGAGCCTACAGACACATGCCCCGAATTTGCACTGAACAGCACATTCGACAGCCTGCAGGACCCGAACAAGTATCAAGACAAGTCAAAAAAGCTTTATGTATTTAAGAATCTTTAGGTGTTATGATGACATTTGATGAGGTTGCCTCTAAACTGCAGTGCGAACTTGCGGACATAATCATGAACCGGAAGGAAGTCAACGAATACGAACTGATCGTCTACAAGTATCTCTTCATTACGGAACTGAAGATACCTGTCCATGAGGATTTGGGCGTTGAGATTGTCGAGGATTCATTTGTATTGTATCTGATTCCCGACGGTTTGGAATTTGAAGTGATTCGCAGACTGGATGATGCCTTTGATAGGTTTAGAATAACTTTCATGCCTAACGATTATGGTTTAGTAAAATTAAAATTTGAACTCAGTGATTGAATGTATAACGAAGAAGAAAAACAACAGTTAATGAATGATTTGGTTGAGATGGAAACGTTCCAGGCAGACACAGGTGATGAGGGCAAGATCCTGCAGGAGGACCTGAAGAAATACTTCATAGACGGTGAAGGCGATAAGGAGGATTTGATCTTTAGGCTGGAACTGTATTTCTATGCATTCAAGCTGTTCTGCAGAAAGGACATTGTAATCTATAGGAATCAATTCACAGTATACCTGAACGATTCCCTGCTTGACTATCATTTGATTAATCTGGTAAAACAAGATTTAACGGATTTCGAATTGGAAATCGAAGCCGTTAAGGAAAACAATGAAGTGCTGATTAACCTAAATTTCATTCTGCACTTTTAAATTTTGAAAATTTTACGGGCATTGTTGGTGGTTATCTCATCAACGGTGCTGACATCCATATTTTTTATCTCAGCTATTTTATGAACGGCCTTAACAACGTTTGCAGGCTCGTTTCTCTCTTCTTTTGTCATTGCCAAGTACGGACTGTCTGTTTCGGTCAGAACATAATCAAGGTCTATTTTCTCAATCAAATCCTGGTGATGCTTTGAATAGCACAGCATTGTTGAAAAGCTCATGTATGAATCGTCACGGTTCATTATCCTTTTAGCGGTTTTCAAGCTTCCGCCATAGCAGTGAAAAACAAAATACGGGATGTCGTCATAGTCTTCAATGATGTTGACCGCCTTTTTCTCGCAATCCCTTACATGCATCACAATAGGAACCCTATATTCATTGGCAAGTTCCAGAAAGCTTTTGAATATTTCCTGTTGCCTTTCGCGCAATGCCTTGTCGGTGACATAGTAATAGTCCATTCCGACCTCACCAACTGCTAGAATTGAGTCAAGATTATTGTGTATGTTCTCATGGGCGATTTTCAAGTCTTCTTCACTTGCATTTTGAGAACTTACAGGGTGAAAACCAAAAGTGGGATAAATGAATCCTTCATAATCCTTTGAAAGCTGCAATACCTTCATGTTGCTTTCATTGCTGTAACCGGAAACGATAACGTGGTCAAGCTTGTCCTTTGCTCTTTTGATGACATCCTCACGGTCATCATCAAATTCCTCAAAATCAATGTGGCAATGTGTATCAATCATGATTATACACCAAAACGTCTTTCTCTTTCCTGGTAGGACCTGATAGCCCTTATGAAATCGACTTTTCTGAGTTCCGGCCATAAGGTTTCACAGAAGTAAAGTTCTGAATATGATGATTGCCATAGCAGGAATCCGCTTAAACGTTCCTCACCGCTTGTCCTTATGATAAGGTTCGGATCGTCTAATCCTCCGGTGTAGAGGTTTTTGCTTACAAGTTCCTCATCTACATCGTCTATGGTGATTTCGCCTGCTTGGACTTGCTGGATAATCTTTTTGAATGAGTCTATGATTTCCAAACGCCCATCGTATCCAATAGCTATGTTAAATAATCTTTTATCGTAGTGGGCGGTTGCATCCTCAGCTTCCTTGATTGCCTCACGCACGCTTTCAGGAATCAGTTCTGTCCTGCCGACAACTTTAACCTTCACTTCGTTTTTGTGTATCTTTTCGTGGTCAACCAGTCGTTTGAAGTTTTTAACGAAGAGTTTCATCAATCCTTCCACTTCATGCTGAGGTCTGTTGAAATTTTCTGTTGAAAAAGCGTATACGGTTATGATTTCGATTCCAAGTTCGATACTCCAGTCCAGTACCTTTTCCAGTGTGTCCACTCCAATTTCATGTCCCTTAATAACGTCCATGTTTCCCTGGAGCTTGGAGTAACGTCTGTTACCATCCATGATTATGGCTACATGCTTAGGCATCTTCTCCGGTTTCAAATCACGACTGATGTACCATTCATATAGCCTATAAAGAATATTTTCTGCCATTTCAATCCCTTGAATCTAGTTAATCATGTTCGGCTAAATCATTGACTAAGATTAGGCTGCGAACATATCCTTCAATGCTTTGGTCTCGGCTTGTATCGATGTAGGTTTTGTCTATTCCAAAGGTTACGGCACCGTAGCTCGGCCAAGAGTTCAGTAAAATAAGTGTTCTGAATATTATGTTTCCAACTCTGCCGTTTGGCGCGATAATAACGTTGCAGTTGTCTTTCATTGCTTTTTCAATAAGGATAAAGTAGTTTGTGACATCTTCTGATGTTTCTTCAATCATTTTTGTTAGTTTTTTTGCGTCCTTGATTGAATTGGAAACTTCACTGCCTCTTCCGAAATCATCTTCTCTTCCTTCTGCAAGGACTGCAATTTTAGGGGTTTTGCCAAGTTTTTTAAGAAAATCACAACAGTTCATTGCTATTTCAAACTTGTCCTCAACGCTCACGCCCTCATCAATACCGACTGGTGACAATAGGAATTCATAGTCTTTTCCATTAACATATGTGGCTCTTGATAAATTAGGGTAGTGTTCTTTGAGTTCTTTCATGATATTAGATGCTGGAAGTGATCCACGGACTACACCATCTATTTTATCATCTAAAACTGCTTTTACTAAGTCCTCATCCTTATATATTAATTTAAGTTCTGTTTTTGGGTGTTTTTCTTTAAAAATATGACAAGCCTGTATTATATTTTCGTTTTCACCAACACCAATAGCTATTGTTTTCATTAATTTTTAATATGTATTTTAATATAAATTAAAGTTTTCTAAAATTGTGGTGTTTTTTGATATTTTTAAAAAAAGAATTTATGATGATTTGTTAAAATCATCAATTGCTGAGTCTACCAATTTGATAACTGATTCACTTAAATCAGGGTATGAATCGTTTATGGCAACTGGAATGTTGTCACAGTAGACCACTTCCAATCCATGGGCTATTGCGTCCTTTGTTGCAACGTCAACTGCTGCAGCCTTAAGTTCAGTCAGCATAACGTCCGCATCATCCATGTATTTTGCCATGTCCTCCCTCAGGAGTGGCCTGTTGGAGAGATGTGCGGTTGTTCCGATTACTTCACAGCCGTAGTTCTCCTCAAGGTAGTCAACAAGCTTGTCCTTGACGTCTTCAGGGGCGGTTGTTGCAAACAATACCTTCTTGCCTTCGATGTTGTCAAGAGGCTTTGGCCTGAAGACTGTTGATATTACGGTTGCATCAGGGTTTACATCAGCTACAAACTCCTCAATCTTTTTAAGCTTTTCATCATCACACATAGGCTCTTCGCACATTGTCAGAATGACCAGATCTCCAAGCCCCACCCTGTATGGTCCGAAGTAGGTTGTGAGGTTTTCAATCGGTTGGTTTGCACCTATCAATGCTATTTTCCTGTTTGTTTTTATTGGAGGGATTGCAGCTCCGCTTCCCTCGAAAATTGCGAATTTGGAGTCAACCTCATTTGCAAGCCTTGCTCCCTTTTTCATGTTGGTGAGAAATACCTCTCCTGCCATTCCTCCGCCGCAGCGTCTGCATCCTATGGTGAGGATTCTGCTCATGAGTGCATCCTCCCAGTGGTCGCTTGCGGCATGGACTCCTTTTTCGGACTGTTCAAGAAGGAATTCCGCATTGATTTTCAGCTTTTCGCCGTGAACTATTTCAGGATCTTCCGGTCCTCCCCTTCCCATTGCAATGACACATGGCTCGTAGCCGTTTTTGTCAATCAGTCTGGATACGAAACCTGATACGGCTGTTTTTCCGATACGTTTTCCGGTTCCGAGAATTGTGATTGACGGCTTTTCCATTATGTCATATTGTGATGTGGCATCGAACTTGAAGTCAGGTCCCTCATATGATATTCCCTCATTGAGAACCTTGCATGCTATCTTGAACCTTTTAGGATAGTCGAGAATTGGCTCGTCACTCAAGTCGAATACTGTGTCAATGTCATATTCTCTTATCATGTCCACAATGATATCGTATGGTATGTCCTTGTCCTTGGCGAATTGGACTGGAATTCCGAGCTTTTCAGAGTATGATTCCTCAGAATCGTCCCTTAGCTTTTCGGTTCCTCCTATAAAAACTGCACCTGCGATATCGATGTGTTCTATGTTGTTTAGGGTATCTATTGCTTCCTGAGTTACTGGTAGATAATGTTCACCGTCAACTAAACAGAGCATTTTAGTTAAAGCTTTCATAATATTTAATATAGTTTTAATAGCTTATAAGTTAAATTATTAAATATGCAATCTAGTGAAATTGACATTGAAGAGACACATATTCGCCTAACGACAGATGTATCAAAGCATGACTTGAGGCATTATATTTACAACTTAAGGTCAGATTTGAAATCATACATCAATCGCAATCAGGATTTTCTATTGTCCATTGAACCGATTGCCAAAAGAGATGAAAATTTGCCGGTGATCATTGACAGGATGATTGAATCTTCAAGTCTTGCGGATGTCGGCCCCATGGCATGCGTTGCCGGAACGATTTCCGAATTGTCACTGGATTATCTGATGGAACATGATTCCAGATATTCAATTGTTGAAAACGGCGGTGACATTGCTCTTGTCAATGACCGGAAGGTCCTGTGCGGGATATATTCCAACAATCAGGTTTTGGGAAATAATATCGCTTTTGAAATTAGGCCCCAAAGGGGCAAGCTTGGAATTTGCACATCCTCTGGAAAGATTGGCCATTCGATAAGCTTTGGCGATGCGGACAGCGTCACCGTAATATCAAAATCCCCATCACTTGCAGACGGGCTTGCAACAAGGATTGCTAATGATGTTTACGGTAATACCAGTGAGGATAAGGTGGCTAATGCAGTTGAATCCGCTGAACAATATAGGGAATTTTTCAGGGGTGTCTTGATAATTTCACAAAATCACGTTGCAACTGTGGGCAAAATTCCGAAAATTGTTGAAACATCAATATTTGATACTAAAAAATAATTCTATGATATGTTTTATTAAAATATACTTGAAAAACACAACTATATTTGAATGCAAAATTTAAATATAAGTAGTTAATAATATTAATGTATAAGATTTAAGGAGTTAATTTTTAACTAACTGAAATTAGTTAATATGGGTTAGATATCTATGTATAAAGACGAAATGATACAATTACATCAATTTTTAGTATATGTTTTAAAATATTTAGCTGAAGATGACCAAATTACCAATGACTGCAGTGAATATATCACCCTGAAAATTAGTCCACATCATATTCACAAGACCAAGGCAGAGCACAAGCATGCCATTTTTGTTTTATGCAAAATCATTTCTCAGGTAATTGCAGACAAGGAAAACAATTCCATACCTGAAAATGTCCGTAACTCCCTTTCCGATTTAGTCAGAAGATCTGAAGAGGAAATGGGTTCATCTTAAATCTTTCTATTTTTATATCTTTTTTTATTCTTTAACTGTTTTTGAAAAGCAAAATCTTAAAAAGTTTTATATACTATTATTACTTATTTATCTATAATATTGAAATCAACATAACATGTGTGATATTTTGAAGTCATTCGAATTTTTATCTAAAAAAAGAGAGGAAAAACCAAGGAGCTGCGGCTTGACAATGGTTTTGGACAAGGGACTTGGTCTCCAGACAGCGGAAAGCCTAATGGAGATTTCAGGAGAATACGTTGATTATCTTAAATTTGGATGGGGAACATCCATAGTTCATGAGCAGGAGATAATAAAATCAAAAGTTGAAATGTATCAGTCACATGACATACAGGCATATACCGGAGGAACACTATTCGAATTGGCCTATATGAACAATAAGCTAGAAGAGTTCTTCGAAGAAGCTCATAATTTAGGATTTAAAGCAATTGAGGTTTCCGACGGTTCAATATCCATTCCTCATGAAAGCAAAGTGGAATGCATCGGGATGGCAAAGGATGAAGGATTTGAGGTATTGTCAGAAGTGGGCAAAAAGGACCCGAACCTTGACAAGGAACTCACACTTGACGAGAGAATCCAATACATGCAGGAGGAGCTTGATGCAGGTTCATCACTGATTATAGTTGAGGCAAGGGAAGGCGGAAAGAATATAGGCATATTCGACAAGTCAGGAAATGCAAAAGAGGATGAGATAGACTACATCTTGGATAATTTTTACGCAAGTAAAATATTGTGGGAAGCCCCAAACAAGGACCAGCAGGTGTTTTTCATCCTTAAGCTTGGAAACACAGTCAATCTGGGAAACATTTCCAGTGATGACATAACCTCCCTTGAAACCTTAAGAAGAGGACTGAGGGGAGACACTGTCGGCAAGATTTAATCATATTTACAGTTAGAGGGTGTGTAAATGACTCAAAGAACAATCAGCCAAATCAATGAAAGGATTGAAAATGACGAAGCCAATATCTACACAGCAGAGGAATTCAAAAAGCTCATCAAGAAAGGTAACGCTCCTGATTTTGAGGAAGTCGATGTAGTCACCTGCGGAACTTGTGGAGTAATGAGCGGAACCGCAGCAATTTTGAATTTCATCATATCTCCACCGGGAGAGTTCATAAGGGCAAGCGAAGTCTATATGAACGGAGTTCCGGCATATGCTGGACCATGTCCAAACGAATGGCTCGGATCAGTTGACGTGATACTTCATGGAACCGCCCATTCAATACATGATGAGAATTATGGTGGAGGATTCCTTTTGAAGGATTTGCTTGAAGGCAAATCAGTCGATGTGAGAGTGGAAAGTGCCGACGGCAAGACAATTGAAAACTCGATAACCATTGATGACATCACAAGGGGTCAAATTATAGGTGCCCGTATGGCATTCAAGAATTATACTGCATTCACAAATCCGAATAATGAAGCGGTCAAGTCAATATTTGCAGCAACACCTCTTGAGGGAAACTTATCCGGTTTGACATTTTCAGGATGCGGAGACCTGAACCCGCTTCAAAACGATATTCCTCACAATGTAATTAAAGAGGGTTGTAGGGTTTTAATAAACGGTGCCCAAGGTTATATTCTGGGTGATGGGACAAGGTCAAGTGCTGAAAAGCCAAACCTGATGCTTTCAGCAGACTATAAGCAGATGGATCCGTATTACATCGGTGGATTTAAGACAGGTCAAGGCGGAGAGATATATGACACGGTTGCAATACCTATTCCTGTACTGAATGAGGAAATCTACAGTAACCTCCTCGTGACTGATGACATGATAGACCTGCCGGTTGCAGACATCAAGGGACGTCACCTGCCATTGGACAATACGGATTACGATAAGATGTGGGGTGGCCATGACTTAAGGCCAAAATTCGACGATTCCAAATGTTCAAAATGCGATTCATGTTCCGTTGAAAGCGTCTGTCCGACAAATGCGTTTAAGGACAGGAAACTGAACATCGCACATTGTTTCGGATGTGGAATGTGTGCCAACTTCTGTAAAAACGATGCGTTCGACATGAACACAGGAGATGTTGATTTGAAGATTAATGGAGAAAATGTTAACATTCCAATTATCTGTAGGCAATCAGACAGATTGAGGGGAAACAAACTGTCATTAAAACTCAAGCAATTAATTGAAAACAATGAATTTAAACTGTAGGCGGTATTATGAAAAACCAACAGAAAATTACCGACTCACCGATTGATTTTGCTGAAAAAATCATAGAGGACGTTAAAAACTCAAAGGATGATGGTGTCCTGAAATGCGTGCAGTGCGGAATGTGCACATCAACATGCCCCGCAGCAAGGCATTCCGACTATAACCCTCGTGAAATAATCGAAAGGGTATTGGATGGGGATTTAACCATCATTGAGGATGACAATATCTGGAACTGCTTTTACTGCTACACTTGCCACAGCGTATGTCCTGTTGGAAACAGCGTATGTGAGGTCAACCAGATTCTGAAGCAAATTGCAGTGGAAAATGAGGTTGGATACGAAAAGCTATACGAATATTTAGGATTTGCCGACTCATATTTCACGGCGGCAATCGGAGCAATCCCTGAAATATTCTTCACTGACATCGACCGTGACGTGCCTGGCTGGTGGGATTTCAGACAGCACTTGGATGAGATAAGGAACGAACTGGAATTGGACCCTCCATTGATGCCTCCGGAAGACGTCATTGATGAGGTAAGCACAATATTGACAATCACAGGTTTCAAGGACAAGATAGAGAAAATCAGACAAACACAGGAGGGGTCTGAATGAAGTACGTGCCTGATAAGGACATATTGCTCTTTAGGAGCTGTCTTGTAAGCGTGGAATACCCTGGAGTTGAGGCATCCACAAAATTCGTCTTCGATAAGTTGGGAGTGGATTATGCAATCTCAGAAAAACAAACCTGCTGTACCGGATTGGGTCATTACTCCGATGTATTCAATCAGATTGACACATCAGCAATTGGAGCAAGGAATTTCAGAATAGCTAAGGAAATGGGAAGACCTAATCTTGTTATGATGTGTGCAACATGTTATGCAATCAACAAGAAATCAGTCAAGCTGCTCAACAAGAAGGACGACTTGAGAAATCACATTAATCAATTATTCGATGAAAACGGTTTAAGCCATCTCAAATATGAAAAGGATGACTTGAAACCGACAGAAAACATTTTCCATGTAGTGGACATATTGTATGCCAAAAAGGATGAAATCAAGAAGCATATTAAATATGACTTGAGTGATTATACGATAGCAACCCACCATGGCTGTCACTATTGTAAGGTGCATTATGAGGACACCATCGGTGGAGTCAGGGATCCTAACATTATGGATGAGCTGATAGAGGAATGCGGTTGCAAGACTATCGGCTGGTATGATCACAAGAGGTCCACTTGTGGAACAGGATTCAGACAAAGGTATTCCAATCCGGACTTGTCTTTCACAGCCACTGCAGACAAGATGAATGCCATAGCGGATGAGGATGTTGACATACTGGTGCACCTTTGCCCAAATTGCCATATTCAATTTGACAGGTATCAGCATCTCATAGCCGAAAGGGAAGGTAGAGAATTCAGGGCAATTCATCTAAACATTGCACAGTTCATTGCATTGGCCATGGGGGGAGACATGGATAAGGTAATTGGTGCCAAGGCACATACGGTGCCTATTGATTCAGTTATAAAGCAGCTGAAGGAGGTAGAGAAATGAGGGATGATTTGAAAGTTGGCGTGTTTTTATGTGAGTGTGGAGGAAACATTTCAGATATTGTGGATTTGGATAAGGTTCGTGAGGAACTTGATGTTGAATTTATTGGGCAATTCGAAAACCTGTGTTCATTGAATGGGCGTAAGATAATACGTGATGCCATATTTGACCATGATTTGGACAGGGTAGTCGTTGCAGCATGCTCACCGATAAGCCATGAAAAGACATTCCAGGACTATGTGAAGCCACTAAATCCGTATCTGATGGACATGGCCAACATACGTGAACAGTGTTCATGGGTTCACTCAGATAAGGAAAAGGCAACTCACAAGGCCATAACTTTAATCAACGCATCAATCGAAAAGGTAAAGCAATCCGATGCAGTCGACCCGATTTACTGCCAGACACCTGATGAGGTTGCGGTTATAGGTGGAGGAATAGCCGGAATGAATGCGGCATTGTCCCTTGCAAAACAGGGAACAAAGGTAACCCTCATTGAACAGTCCCCTTCAATAGGAGGGCACATGGCAAAGATAGGTAAGGTGTTCTCACCTGTCAAGATAGCAGAGGAATGTGGAATGTGTCTCTTAAACCCTATACTCAACGAGCTCGTCTGGAACGATAATATTGAAGTATTGACAAACACAAAGGTCATTGAAGCCGAAAGACGGGCCGGAACATACAATCTCATACTGGAGAAATCCCCTCGTTACGTCGACACGGAAAAGTGCATAGCATGTGGAAAGTGTGCGGAGGCATGTGAAGTGGAGGTGCCGAACGATTGGAACGATAACCTGTCCATGAGAAAGGCGATATACAGGCCTTTCGGACAGTCATACCCTGAAGCTTACGTAATAGACATGGACAACTGTACAAAATGCAGCAATTGCGTAAAGGCATGTAACATGAAGGCCATCCGGCTCAGGGGGAGGTCCGAAAGAATCCCATTGCAGGTGGGGTCAATCATTGTGGCAACAGGTCACAAGCTCTTTGACATGGAAAAACGTCCGGAATACGGTTACACAAGATATGATGATGTGATAACCCAGTCTGAATTGGGCCGTATTACCGGTGTAAACGGTCCGACAAAGGGAAAGCTATTGAAATCCAATGGTGAGGTTCCAAAACGTGTCGTAATGATACAGTGTGTCGGGTCCCGTGATGAAAAGCCTGACGGGCACAGATACTGCTCAAAGATATGCTGTACCGTGGCGCTCAAGAATGCGAACATCATCAAGCACAAGTATCCCGACACCGATGTTCTCATCTGCTATACAGATGTGAGGACCCCTGGAATGTTTGAGAAATACTACAAGCACACCCAGGAAAACGAGGTGAGATTCCTGCGTGGCCGTCCGGGCGAAGTGGTCAAGAAAGGAGACAACTTCATTGTCAGAACAGAGGACACCCTGAAAGGCGAGTTCGTCGAAATCGAAGCGGACATGGTGGTATTGTCAACAGCCATGGAGCCGTCTGCAGGAACCTGTGAAATAGCTGAAATTCTGAATGTGGGAACAACTGAAGATGGATTCATCAAGGAATCACATCCGAAAATCAAGCCTGTGGCTACTGATGTTCAGGGAATATTCGTATGCGGAACAGCACATGAGCCAAAGGACATTACAGATTCAATCATGCAGGCAACTGCCGCAGCATCAAAGGTTGCAGAGTACAATTACGGTGGTGTTGAAATCGAGCCGTTCATTGCAGAAATCGATACAGATAAGTGTACAGTCTGCGGGGAATGTATAAGCCGCTGCAAATACAAGTCAATGAGCATTCAAAATGATGAAATCTACATTGATCCTATGAGCTGTACAGGTTGCGGAAAATGTCTCATTGGGTGCAACCAAAGGGCAATCACTGTCAACGGTAACATTGATGAGAAAATCATGTCTACAATCAAGGGAGCATTGTCTAAAAAGCAAGAAGGCGAACGCATGATTTTAGTGTTCCTGGACAATATCGGTTACACAGCTGCAGACAACATTGGAGTCAACAGACTGTCATATCCGGAATCAATCCATATCATCAAGGTGATTTCAGTCAATCGCGTAAGGCCAAGACACATCAAATATGCACTTGAAAACGGTGCCGATGGAGTATTCATTGGTGAATTCCCAGGAGATCTGATGTATGATGAGGTTGAGCGCAAAATCGGCCGTGTCAAGGATAGGATTGCCGAGTTGGGTGAAAACCCAGAAAGGATTACATTCTCCAAGGTTTACATTCCTTACTTCTCAGGCCTTGCCCGAAAATTCAATGATTTTGACTTAAAAATTAAGGAATTGGATGAACTTGAATCATGATTTAATGGATAAAGGAGTTAAAAACTCCTTAATCTATTTTTTTTAAAATATTATTTAGAATCTCTAGTCCTAACGGGGTGCATACGTATACCCTTCCCTTAGATGCATTTTCATTTAGGCATCTAACTAGTTTTTTACTCTTTAAAGTTGATAGGGAATATGAAACCAGAGCGAAATTCATATCAAGTTCCCGGCCAATCTCTGAAGGCATCTTATAATCCTCGTTTATTGCCTTTAAAACTTGGACTCTATTTCTTGAAGACAGCACAAATCCGATAAGTCCGTATAATTCTTTCTTATCCATAATGTTAGTTTTTAATTCAGTTATAAAACTTTATTTA
Source organism: Methanobrevibacter thaueri (assembly GCF_003111625.1). Lineage (NCBI taxonomy): Archaea > Methanobacteriati > Methanobacteriota > Methanobacteria > Methanobacteriales > Methanobacteriaceae > Methanobrevibacter > Methanobrevibacter thaueri. The sequence continues at coordinate 64,931 of NZ_MZGS01000017.1, forward strand.
AAGAGTAAATTGTTTAATTATAACTTAACTAATTTTATATAATACTATGGATAAAGTATCTGTATGTCAAGATGTCCTAAATGTGGTGAGGAACTTAAGGTGAATGCGATATTCTGTCCAAACTGTGGATTTAAGGTCAAATCCGATGATGGCGGCTATGACAAGATGATTGCTGATGTCATTTATGTTGACGGCAGGATATCAAAGGCAAAATCAATTGGTGTGGCTATTTTTCTATTGTATATTTTTGCAAACATGTTTTTTGTATTTCCTTCAATGCTTAGGTTTAGTTTCCTGCTGTTTTTAGGTGCAGTGATAGTTGTTTTCCTAATTGGATTGTTCTATTATTGTGTATGTAGAGGAATAGGATTTGTAGTGAGGAGATTCGTGAATTAGATGGATTTCATGAACCTTTCCTTGATTGTAATCGGATCAAGGTCAATGATTGGGGCTGTTGAGTTTCCCGCTTCTGTCTTGTAGACGATGAAGCTTGCATCATCGCTCTCGATTATGTCCCTCAAGTCGATATCCTCAAAATTAAAGCTGTTTTTGAATCCTACGCTTTGTGCAATGTCAACCAAATCAATGAGTTGCGCATAGGTGTCCTGGTTTCCGGTAGAACCGTATGCACCATTGTCGATTACAATCCATGTTAGATTTGCAGGATTGCTTGCAAATATTGTGACGAGTGAGCCCATGTTCATCAGAAGGGATCCGTCCCCGTCGATGACAATGACCTTTTCATGTGGTTTTGACAGTGCAAGGCCCAATCCTATTGAGGATGCAAGGCCCATTGAGCCGATCATGTAGAAGTTCCTGGACCTGTCGTTAATCTCATATAACTCTCTTGACGGAAAACCTATGTTGCAGATTACAAGTTCCTCATCAACATAGCTCATTATGTCTTCAATAGCTTCGTATCTCATGTTATCACCAGTAGCTAATGTCCAGAAGTACGCTTACGGGCTTTCCTTCCTCTTCGGACATTTCCCATCCTAATCTTACGTCATTGTATCCCGCTTCTGAGTCTCCTGGTCTGAAGAATCTGAAGTCCATCGCTTCGAGTATTCTTGGTGTTGACTCTCCCATAGGGACCTGTCCAACGATGTTTTCTCCTTTTGTTCCTCTGTGACTCATTATCATGAGCAATGGGAATTCATAGAGTTCCATAAGGGATTTCAATGCGTTTATTGAGTTTCCAAGTCCTGAATTCTGCATCAATATTGCCGGCTTTTTGCCTCCAAGGTATGCTCCGGCACATATTCCAATCCCCTCTTCCTCACGGGTGACGGGAATATGGATTATTTCATCATCCTCGTCAATCATATCGAGCAGTTTTGATAGGTTTACGCATGGAACACTAACGACAAAGTCGATTTCGGCGTCCTTAAGTCCATCATAAATAGCTTCACTACTATCCATATTTATCACACATACAATTTTATTGATACTTTAAATTTATTTAAATTACTATAAAAAACTATTTAAATTATTTTCATTCAATGTTTTTCAGATTATCAAGAGAATAGACAACGATTTTTAATTTAATTAATGTACATTTTAATACATTACATTAAATTAATAGTAAACTTTTTATTTAATTTTATACTAATATAAAATCATGTTTGATAAACTACCTATTTCCTCTAAAACAGAAAGGATATTGACCAAATCCCTGGATGAGGCAATCACTGTTGAAGAGGCAAATCACTTGATGAATATTCAGGGGCAGGATTTATACTCCCTACTAGCAACAGCGGATTACTTAAGACAGGAAATAGTTGGAGACAACGTTACATTCATTAACAACTGCAATATCAACTTTACCAACATTTGTACAGTCAGATGTGGCTTTTGTGCATTCGGTAAGGATGCGGACGACCCTGATGCATACATATTGTCCGATGAGGAAATCCTGGCAAAGGCCGAAGGTGCCGTGGAGAATGGCGCCCGTGAATTCACCCTGATGGGAGGAGTTCTTCCGGATGCAGACATTGACTATTATCAACATTTACTTACATTATTGAAGGACAATTATCCTAAGGTGTCCATACACGGATTTTCACCTACAATGGTTCGGGATGCCTGTCTGGTGTCCGGAATGGATATCAAGGAAGGATTTGAAATACTTAAGGATGCAGGTTTGGACACATTGCCCGGAACTGCGGCTGAAATACTGACCGACAGGTCAAGGGAAATCATTTGTCCGGAAAAGGTAAGTGTTGCCGAGTGGATAGATGCCGTCAAGGCAGCTCAGGAAGTTGGAATTCAGGGATCAGCAACAATAATGTACGGTCATGTGGAAACGTTGGAGGAAAGGGTAGAACATATAGACATTATCAGACAAATTCAAGAAGAGACTCACGGATTCACAGAGTTTATTCCAATGACTTTTATGCATGAATATTCTCCAATCTTTTTGGAGGGCCAATCAGATCTTGGAGCTACTGGTACACAGGATTTGAAATTATATGCCGTTTCAAGATTGATGCTTAGAGATTTACTTCCGAATATCCAGGTGTCCTGGGTAAAAATGGGCTTCAGATTTGCACAGGTCGTGCTGACTGCTGGTGCAAACGATTTGGGAGGCACATTAGGTGGAGATGAACTTTCAGAGGCTTCAGGAGCACCGGATGGTGTTGATGCATCTATCGGAACTTTAAGCAGAATGGTTAAGGACTTGGGAAGAACTCCAATCGAGAGGGATTCAAAGTACAGTGAGTTTTATCCAATAGATTAGGTGTTTTGGTTTGAAGAAATTTATTGTTATTGACGGTTTGGACGGTTCCGGAAAGGATACGCAGGTCAATCTGATTGCTGAGGCATATCAAAAGAAGGGCAGGGATGTCACAATACGTTCCCATCCATGCAATGACAATAAGTTCGGCAGAAAATCAAAGGCTGCACTTCTAAAAACAGGGAAACTGAATCACATAAAGGCAACTATATACTTTGGCCTTGATGCGATAAGGTCCGTCCAGATGTACTGCCACAACAGGAATACCGATGTCGTAATCTTTTCAAGGTATATTCTGGCGGTGATGTATCTTCCGAATGTGGTTAACACAATTGTCTATAAAATCGTGGCATTTGTTCTTCCGACATCTGATTGCATGTTCTTTTTGGACATAACCCCTGAAGAGTCACTTAGAAGAATAGGGTCTCGTGATGAAGAAACAGAAATGTTTGAAAATATAGAATCCTTGACTGAAAACCGTGAAAGGTCCAGGAAATTCACATATAACTGGAATGTGGTGTCTGCTGATGACGCTCCCGATGTGATTTCCGAAAAAATAATAGCTAAATGCTTTGAAACAGATTGATTACAATACTTCTTTTATGCCCTCTGATGTGATAATCATCAGGGAATTTAGGTTTTCAAGAACCAATGAGACGATAGGGTGTGTTTGGATGTCCTTATGCATGAAAATTATTTCCTTATCCACAATGTCAATCCAGTTTACATGATAGACGACCACTCCATTGACGATCAGGCCTAAAAACTCAGGCACGAATCTGTTCTCGTTAACTTCCTCAAAGTATTGGTTTTTTCTCAATATTTCTCTTAAAACGTTTTCCATTCTTATACACCTTTTCTTTCATAAACGAATTTTGGAACTGCCTTATCGAAAGGATCAAAGGTTTCACGGTTCTTGACTTCCATGCATTTCATGCTCACTTTTGAGTGGAGTGATGACGGCAATCTTAAAATCCTTTTAAGGTCGATTGATACTTTGGCATCGATTGTTGCAAGATTGACTCTTGCCATTGCATTTACAAGGTTCCTATAGCGTCTAGGGCCTATGTCATTTTTAAACTGACCCCAGTTGTCCCCTTCCAGGTGATGTCTTGCGGCCATGATGTCCTTCATCAGTTTCGGGTTGATTCCGTCAAGCTTCTCGTTGCCGACAAGATGCTGTATGTTGAACTTGACCCTGTCAGTGAATATCTTCTGGTATCCTATTGGTATTGAGAAGTGCTCGAAGTTGAAGCTTTGGTTTGAGACTTCTGAGTTCACGAATTGTGATTTCGGAACTTCTGCGCCCGCTGCGTATTTCAATACCTCTGAGCGTAGCTCGCTTCCTGCAACCATCATTTCCTCATCAAGTATTCTGATGTGATATCCTCTCCCTGAATAGATCAGATGGATATTCTTAAGGCCCAAATCACCCTGCAAGGTGTCAATTAGGTTGTTTACAATTTCTAAAGCTTCCCCTAGGCAGATTTCGCACACTCCATCGCATTGGCAGGACCTGATCGGTATGTCCTTTGCGTCAACGTCGAAAATGTATTCCGCCTTTAGCCAGTCCTCCCTACGGCGTGGATTGTTGTAGAAAGCTACTGAGATGTATGCTGCAAATGGGGCCTTGTATCTTAGGAACTTGCGCAATGACTCTGTTCCTCTAAAGACTTTGTACCTGTCGTTAGGTCCGCGTCCGTTATGGTCAAAACCGAACTCCCTTTTCTTGATGTCGGTGGCGATAAAGTCCGGCAGGTCTTTCGGGTCCCATTCTTCACGATAGTATTGTCTTCGCTCTTTAATGGTAGCTTTAGAAAACATGATTATAGTTATATTTTCAAAGTATTTATTTTATTTGTTGGTGTGATTTTGTGTTTTTTCATAGCTTCTAAGCTTTGTAAATATAAATATAACAATTGTTAATATATATTATCGAGGTTGAAAAAGATGGAATTCTTAAGACAAAGTGATGTGATACAATGGAAGGATGGGGAATGCAAAGAAATAAAAGAGAATACAGTGGATGATGAATACACATATCTGTTCATTGACTACTTGCCCCCAAGGAAATTTTCCACCTATCCAAAGGATTTGGAAGACTTTGCAGTCGGCTATTGTCTTGGAGAAGGCTTGATTAAAGATTATTCTGACATTGAATCAATAAAGCTCGACGGGACAAACGTGCTTGTGACAACAAGACTGTCACATGACCCAGAAGAGGATTTGGAACAGGATGGAATAGTGCAGGAGAGAAAGGGAAACTGTGAACATGCCTGCGTATGCAGACTTTTGGAATATCAGGGAGTAAACTCAGACAATGCTGGGGGAATCCGCTCCGAGCTGGAAACCATAGAGCCGAATACATCTGACTTATCCATTGATGCGACACAGGTCATAAAGGATATCAAACACCTCACCGATGAGGCCAGGATATGGCAAAAAACGGCTGGTGTGCATGTTGCGCAATTGAAATATGAGGATAAAATCATTATCCGTGAGGACGTAAGCCGTCATGTTGCTGTGGATAAGGTGATTGGAGCTGCCTCAATTGAGGGCTATGATTTCAGCAAATGCTACATCTCATACAGTGGAAGGATGCCTGCGGACATGCTGATTAAGGTAATCCGCGTTGGTGTGCCAATAATCATATCCAACGCAGCGCCGGCATCTTCAGGTATCGATGTGGCCAGGGCGGGAAACATCACAATGATAGGTTTTGTCAGGGGCAACAGATTCACGGTCTACACCGCCCCCGAACGGGTGAACCTTGAAAAGTAAGTTTATTATACATCACTTCAAAATATAATCATATGAATGAGTTTGTTGAAGTCATTGGAGTTGAGCATTTAAAGACAATTCTTTCAGGCCTAACACCTGAGGAAATCGTGAAACCGGCATATGACAATTGGATGGGCGGCATCAAGACAGGCCATACCGTATTGAATCTTGAGGACGGCCGTGTTTACGGTTTGGGCATGGATTTTAATCAGCTCCACCTGCATGACGATATCTACATTGAGCTATACACAATCGAATCCCATGAGGAACCGATTTCCGAGGAGGAATTCTTCTCCAAAAACGAGTATGAGGAATATCTGGAGTTCAGCAGCGATGACCCATGTGAATATATTCCCGATGTGATATCAGAATTCTGTGAAATGAAGGGAATTGACGAGTATGAACGTACAGTTGGCCTTTTGGCATATAATTTTGAAAAAAACGAGCAGGCCAATTACAACATGTGGGAATCAAAGATCTTAAACAAGTATTATGATGCAATTTATGAGGATCACAATCCTTTCCAGTTTTCACATTCTACTCTTTAGGGGCTTCCTGGTCCAATTGGTATTTTTTACGTCCGTAACATGATAACGGGTTGTTTATTCCCTTGCAGGACTTGTCTGGATGGCATAGGTTAGGCAAGTGTATCTTTATTTTTTCACAGCTCATCGGTGTGTACCATTTTGTCTCGCCCTCATGGTTTATGTCAACCCTCTCATGCATTCCGAAACCTAGTTTTGAGATGATGTTTATTTTTTCCTGTGGCTGGTCGTCAAACAAAGGCGGTGTACAGTTGTCTGCAGCATCAAAGATCAACGGCAGGATTTCGTTTTCGGTTATTGACAGGTCGGGATCCATGTCTGAGACTTTAACGGTCTCGTCTGATGCGAATATTCTTGGATATAACCTTGCATATGATGCGAATGATGTTAACAACAGAACGATTGCATCGTTACGTCCACCGGAGGACACGCCTTCGACGGTTGCCTTGATGCATGGTGGAAATGCGTCCGGATTTAATTTTCCTGCCTGAACTGAACCGTAAATTCCACCGCTTCCGGCATAGTATTGGTTGTATTTGCTGATTTCTTCAGGAATGAAGTCCTTCAGGTCCTCTCCAATCTTGATGATTGCCGGGTGAATTTCAATTCTTTGGGACATTTCCTTAATCCTGTTTATGTATTCCTCGGTTTTCTGCATGATAAGACGGGATATGATTTGTTCCTTAACGCTGTCACCTATCAGGATATTGTACATCCTTTCAGGGCTTCTGTCGGTAAACTCGTCACCAAAACGATATAGGAAGTCTTCCTGCTGAAGTATTATGTCTCCGTCGTCAATTAGAAGGTCGGTCAATTTCAATTTTTTGCTGGCCACAATGTCCCTTAGTGATTTCCAGTGAATGGCGCCATCGGTCTTGATTTCATCAAGAACCTCATCGATTATGTCTGCCCTTGCCATTGGAGGAATCTTGGCCAGTCTTTCTAAAATAAGTGTTCCCTGTGATTCGATGAAAAGTCTTGTCTCGCGTGAACCTGTGTTGAACTGTATGGCTATTGCCTGACACAATATATGGAAGGTTACAACGTCCTGCTTGAACAGATCACCGTTTGCCAGGTATTCAAACTCTGCCTGGGTGAAGTTTTTGTTGTTCTTTTTCTCGATTGCCCATTGGATGCGTTTCATTGCCAGCTCGGCATATGATTTAGGAATCAGCGCATCGTCTGAAATTCTTTGATTTAATGTGTGGGTGCAGATATCAATCAGTGACTCATCTACGTCGAATATCTGATTTAAATCGCCGTATTCGCGAATGATGCTTCTTCCTTCATCGGATAATGGGTTTATAAATGAAACTTCAGCCATGTTTTTAACTCTTTATTTCATGTTTTAAATAGCTATCTCATTGGAAATGCCAACATTGCTTTTTGTTCACGCGTCAAGATTTTTCACATTTAACACGGTTAAAAAATAAGCATTTATTATATATGAGTAACATAATTATATCATGCTTAAAATAATTGAGGAGATAAGATAAATGTCTAAAATATTTATTTCATGTGCACTTCCTTATGCAAATGGGCCATGTCATTTAGGCCATATCCGTTCTACCTATCTTCCGGCTGATATTTACGCCAGATACAATAGGATGATTGGAAATGACGTGCTGCTTGTCTGTGCCACCGATGAGCACGGAACTCCAATTGCGGTCAAGGCAGATAAGGAAAACAAAAAACCGATAGAAATCTCAAAAAGATATCATGATATGATTGTAAGAGATGTAGAGTCAATGAACATATCATTGGATAACTTTACAAGAACCACAGATGAAGCTCACTATGAAATCGCAAAGAATTTCTTTAAAACTTTATATGACAATGATTTAATCTACAGGGAGGACATTCAACAGCTATACTGTCCGAACTGTAACAAGTTCCTTCCCGACAGGTATGTTGAAGGATTATGTCCGGTCTGCGGATCCGAGGCAAGGGGAGACCACTGTGAAAAATGTGGAAAGGCCCTTGACCCGACCGAACTTGACGAACCCCACTGCATTACCTGCGGAACCACTCCGGTAATCAAGGACACCTTCCAATACGCATTCAAGCTCTCAGAGTTTGAGGATGCCCTTAAGGAATACATCGACAACAACGATAACTTGCCTGCAAACGTGAAAAACTATGCATCCAACTGGCTGAAAGAAGGATTGAATGACTGGATTTTAACCCGTGATATGGATTGGGGTATTCCAGTACCGTTGGATGAGGCGAAAGGCAAAGTATTATACGTATGGATTGAAGCATTCCTTGGTTATATCTCATCAGCAAGCCAATGGTCAAAGGTTTCTGGCAAGAAATGGGAGGAATACTGGAACGACTATGTAGTTCATTTCATAGGTAAGGACATTATCTACCACCATTCAATCTTCTGGCCTGGACTTCTCAAGGCATACGGATGCAAATTACCTGACATGATTTACGCAGGCGAATTCCTGTCCCTTGAAGGGGAAAAGATGTCAACCAGTAAAAACTGGGTCATATGGATTGCTGATTTTGTAAAGGATTACGAACCAGACCTTTTAAGATACTATTTAACAATAAATGCTCCATTGAATAAGGATTCAGACTTCTCATGGGACGATTTCCAAAGAAGAAACAATGACGAACTTGCGGATGTTGTCGGAAACTTCCTGCACAGGACATTCGTATTCACCAAGAAATACTTTGACAGCAAAATCCCTGAATACACCAATCCAAGCGAAGAGGATGAGGAATTCAGAAAGGCCATTGCGGAATTGCCGGACAAGGCTGGTGCATTGATTGCCGATTATGAATTTAGGGAAGCGTTGCTTGAAATATTCAAGGTGGCCAAAAAAGGTAACAAGTATTTCAACGATTCCGAACCATGGAAAGCGGTTAAGGAAGACATGGCCAAGGCGGCAAACTGCCTATACTTATCAAATCAATTAGCAAAAACATTGGCATACACATTAAAGCCATTCCTTCCAACAAAAGCAGACAAAATTGCTGAAATAATGAACATAGATAATTTAGACAACTGGAATGATGCTAAAGTGGAATTGCCAACAGGCCATGAAATAAACAAGGCCAAACCATTATTCAAAAAGATTGAAGACAGCGAAATTGAAGCACAAAAAGAAAAATTGAAAGAAAACCTAAAAAGTGAGGAAGAGGATACAATGAGTGACTTAATATCAATTGATCAATTTGATGAAGTAGTAATTAAGATTGGACAAGTAAAAGAAGCGGAAAAAATAGAAAAATCCGACAAGCTATTAAAATTGCAAGTGGACATAGGCGAGGAAAAGCCAAGACAAATTGTCGCAGGACTTGCAAAATTCTATTCTCCTGAGGAATTGGTTGACAGGAAAGTCTGCGTCGTTGCAAACTTGCAGCCTGCAAAACTATTCGGAACCCTATCAGAAGGAATGATACTCGCAACCGGCAAATCCGGTGCACTGTTATCTCCTGATGAAGCTGGAGAAGTCGGCGAAAGAATTCAATAGTTAGATTAAAATGCCAGAATCTGTCCTAGTAAGTAAAGTCGAAAGTTATTTGATTGAAATATCAAACGATTCAATTAGCTTGGATGATATTGATGATTTTGATAATTTCAAAAGTCTTTATTTTAAGCTAGATGACAGATTAGACAAATTACAACGTTTTAAAGATGATATGGATGCCCAAGGGTACACCACTCCTTTTACATCCATAAACAAGTATGGAACCAAATCCGTTGCTGAAGTGGCCATTGAGGAGAAGGGCGAAAGCAGTCGCCATAACCAGATATTCCGGATGAAGGCAAACGCCAAAAAGAACATTCTGGACAGGGTCAAATCAGCAATCGACTCACATAAGATAGCCCTTGGAAATCTGGAACAGTTCGGATATGTCAAGTGCAACTCATGCTATAAGAAATATTCCATGAGTGAATACAAGCAGATGGACGCCAAATGCAGTTGCGGAAGTCAGGGATTCACATTCAAGATAAACAAGGAAGCCACTCACCGGATAGAGATCATCCCCTACTTGCCATTGTCAGGAAATTACATGGTTCTCAGAAATGAGCTGTCATCATACGGCAGGGAATCTCTCAAGCAGGTCTTCAACATTCTTAAACAGGAACGTAAGGGTGTTGTAAAGACTATATCCATGAGGATACGTTTCAGAGACAAGAACAAGCGTCTTATTCGAAGAAACATATCATTGGGCTCAGAATACGTTAACAACTATGATGAGGAAGTCAGGCGCAGATACGGTAGGGAAGTGAGGATTGAGTCCTTAAGGTTCAATAGGACAAAACCTGCAATTATCGATGACAATCATGCAAGAATGGCCCTGGCTATAGGTTATGTCAAATACGGTGAAGAGATAATCGAAAGCATCAAGGATGAAATCCTGAAAAGAAGGCTGACTGATTTCAAGCGCATAAACAAATATGATGAGATAACCAACACCTACAAGAATGCCTCACCAGAGTTCATCGACCAGAACGACATTGATGAAATCGAGGACTGGAGAAAGGCACAGATAGAGGATAGCTTTAGGAAATTGGGCTACATCGACAAGTTCGGAAATCTGACAAGATCCCTAAAGCGTGATTTGAAGATAAGGGAGAACATCTATAGGAACACCCTAAAGAATATCGCATCAGCCTTGATTATCTGGGATATCTTCAAGTACTACATGACAACCTCAAACAATTCACGTAAACACGATATCGGACCATTCCCATACATTCGTATCGAGCTTGACCGTGAACAGAGAAAGGTGTTCCAGGCATCATATACCAATGTCATCGAAACCCTAAACAGCTATACCGATATCAAAATCATTCCAATCCCTGAAATGGACCTTCTATTATATGAGAAATTCAAGTTCGAAAAGGAGATAAGAAGTATCAATATCAAGTTCAACCATGTGGCATTGGGTGCCGCATTGATTAACTTAAATTCCGACATTGAACTGTCAAAAATCAGCAATGCATTCAACATCAACGAATCAAGAGTCAAAAAGGAAATCGAGCATATTGACACCATCAAAAATCCGAAAAGCGACAAGTTAAAAAGATTCAACGAATTGATTAAAAAGTGATTGGATGGGTAAAGAAACCAGAACAATTCATATAACAAAGGCATTGTCATATTCAATGATTGGGGAACTGTTTAACGAATATCCCAATCTTGAGGAGATTACCTGCTCTCCAAGCGTATATAATAGAACCTCAAGGAAATATATCGAGGCATTGTCCGAAATGGGTATCAATGTTAAAAAGAAATATGAATGGGGCGCCAAGTCCAGAAGCGACAATCTGGAACTCTATATTTTAAAGCTTTCAGACGAAGGGATGTCCGCACGCGAAATTTCAAACAGATTGGAAATTCCCCTTAATCGTGTTTATTACCTGCTTAAGAAAGGCAAGGCAAGTTTCAACAATCGTCAAAGGAAACATGACCATGATGAAGTAAAGAGACTCAAGGGGGAAGGCCTAAAGCCTAAGGAGATTTCAGAGATATTGGATATTCCCCTTAGAACTGTCTATTATATCCTAAACAAAAAATAATTACTTTTTTTAATAATGAGTATCATATCATTAAATATGATGATTTTACCACAACTTCCGTTATATGCAATAGCCATAATCTGTGGGTTACTATCCTTTTTTGTAACCAGATTAACTATGCCTAGGATTATTAGAAAACTTGAAGCTGCAGACATTGTTGGAAAAGATATACACAAATCCTGGAAACCGGTTGTAGCCGAAATGGGTGGATTCGGAATACTCTTTGGATTCATCATCGGAATGTTTTCAGGAATATACATGCACGACATCCTGGCGTTTCCGCTTGTGATTGTCCTTGTAGTGATTTTGCTTGTAGGAATGATTGGAATCGTGGACGACCTTCTTGCATTGTCCTCAAAAGAAAAGTTCTTCCTGCTGTTTCTTGCGGGCCTGCCATTAATCTGGGCGGCACCATCAAATGTGGGGCTATTGTACCTGATAACAATACCTATCGCATTGTCAATAGGATCCAACCTCACCAACATGCTTGCGGGATTGAATGGAATCGAATCAGGTTTGGGAATCATTTCAATGACCTCCCTGACAATCGCATGTATCATCTTGGGCAAATATGATGTAACAATCATTTCCATGAGTATGCTCGGTGCATTAATCGCATTTTTATATTTCAACAGGTATCCTGCACAGATTTTCCCAGGGGACACCGGAACACTCATCATCGGAGCAGCTATCGTCTCAATTGCATTCATCGGTAGGGTAAAATTAATCGCTTTGATAGTGCTGATGCCGAACATCATTGATGCTGCATTGAAATTCTACTCAGCAGGTGTCATGAACCGTCAACAGCAAAAGCCGACACAATTGAACGATGAGGGAAAGCTTGTCCGTCCGCAGCAAGGTTTCAAGTCATTAATCAGACTTGTTTTGAGAAAGCCTATTTCAGAAAAGGATGCGGTCACAATAATCTGGGGAATCGGAATACTGTTTGGAGTATTAGGTATCCTTGTAGCGTTAATAATGCCTGGAATGCTTGAAAACCAGACACTGGCGAACTTCCTTCATGTCAAGGAGATGTTCTATCATATTTAGGTGAAAAGATGAGACCTTATGTTATACTGAATGCGGCAATGACCTTGGACGGTAAAATCGCAACTCAAACCGGAAGCTCAAACATCTCCGGCAAAGAGGACTTGGAAAGGGTTCATGAGCTTAGAAAGGAATGCGACGCAATCATGGTGGGTATCGGAACGGTGATGGCTGACGATCCAAGATTGACAGTCCATAAAATCGATGCCAATCCCGAAGACAATCCTGTTCGGGTGGTTGTGGACAGCAAATGCAGAACCCCAATCGATGCAAGAATCACCAATGGAGACGCACATACCGTCATAGCATGCGCCAATGAGTATAAGGAAGAGTTCAAGAGTTCCGAAAAATTCGAAGCATTTAAGGAGAAGGGAGTCAAGGTTTTCTTTTCAGGCGATAAGAGAGTGGACCTGAGTGCGCTTATGAGCTATCTGCATGAGGAAGGCATTGAAAAGCTGATGCTCGAAGGTGGAGCAACACTGAACTTCTCAATGATTAAGGCAGGACTCATTGATGAGATAAGGATTTGCATTGCGCCGATGGTTGTCGGTGGAGCTAATGCGAAGACCTTCTTTGACGGTGAGGGCTTTGATTTGATGGATGATGCGATAAAACTAGAATTGATTGATTCATACAGTCTTGGAAAAGACCTTATTTTAACTTATAAAGTGATTTAATAGATGTTTTTTTTTAAAACATCATATTAAATGGCATATTCTTTGATACGCAATATTTGCATAGTGTATTTTTATCATGGATGTATTGGGCACGGCCCTTGCAATAGAATTCTCCGTCAGTGAAGAAAATATCATCTTTTTTGTCTTCTGAAAAAGGATGAAGAGGCTTTTTGGCAATCAATGCAAGATACAGTGAAAGGTTTTCGGTGAAATACTTGGTTTCCTCATCACCGCCGGCATATGTGTCAAAATAAAAGCCGATGTCCTTTTTCAAATTGTTAATCAGGGCATCCTTTATTTCAAAATCGTCAACGATATCTATTCCATATATGTCGTCATATGTTTCAGAGTTATATTTTGCAAGCTTTTTTGTTAAAGGGTCCTTATACCTGTCGTCGGTTACCTTGTTTCTAACGTATTCTATATCGTAATCCTTCAGGTTTTCACGGATTATTTCCAAAAGTTTTGACGCTTTCATAAGATCCCTTTGCTTTTCAATAGTTCACGTGGGTTGTCGACAATGGCCTTCATGGCTTCATCTGGAGACAATCCTGCTCCTAAAGCTATCTCATATGACTTTTCGAATGTTATCAGGTCGCTTGGGGCGTGGGTGTCTGTGTCAACTAGCAGCTTGTTTCCTACTTCACGTGCAACGTTTGCAACATGTCCGTTTCCAAGGCAGTGTCCCTTACGGGCGGAAATCTCAAGATAGATGTCGTTTTCCTTTGCAAGTTCAGCCTCTTCGACTGTTATCAATCCAGGATGTCCTAAGATATCAACATGTTCGGATTCCACTGCGGCACGGTTGGTTCCAGGGGTGACAGGTTCGTTTAAAGTCTCACCATGGACCACAACAATCTTTGCACCCAATTCCTTTGCTCTTGCGGCAATTCCGTCGATTGATTCGCAAGGGGCATGGGTGACCTCTGCACCGAGTACAACGGTTATGTCCCAGTTCGCATTGATGTCGTCAATTGCATCCTGAATGGCAGGAATTGTGTCAACGTTTGACCAATCGACATGGTCTGTGATTGCTATTGCTTCATGATTTAATTTTAAAGCTCTTCTAGCCAGTTCGGACGGCAGCAATTCGCCGTCACTGAATAAACTATGCATATGTAAATCTATTCTTTTGTTCAAAATATAACCTCTTCATATTAAGTATAATATTATATATAGTACATTTAATATAAATTTATATAACTTAAATATTTTATAGAGGTTATTGAAATGAAAGCAAAAGCAGTTAAAATAGCAGATGGCGTCTATTGGGTTGGAGTAATCCATTGGCACAGCAGAACTTTCCATGGATATGGAATTCCTGGAACAACCTATAATGCATACCTTGTATTCGGTGAAGAAAAAACCGTATTGATTGATAACGTTTACAGGGGAATGTTCGAACAGTTCGATGCAAGGGTAAAGGACGCATTCGAACAGGAAGGAAAAGAGTTCAAGATTGATGTGTTTGTTCAAAACCACTCAGAAATGGACCATTCCACCTTCTTAAGACAAACCATAGAAGAGTACAACCCTGATGCTGAAATCTATGCTTCACAAAATTGTATCAACTTCTTGGAAGCTCAATATCACAACTTCTCAGACTTGGAAATCAACGCCGTTGCAACCGGTGATGAGTTAGACATTGGCGGAAGAACCCTCAAATTCATTTCCGCACCGATGCTTCACTGGCCTGACAGCATGTTCACCCTTCTCGCAGAGGAAGGCATATTGTTCTCAAACGACGCATTCGGACAGCATGTGGCTCATTCCAAAAGATTCGATGAGGATTATGATACACAATATTTACTTAGGGAAGCACAAAAATACTACGCTAACCTAGTTACCTTAGGCTCCCCAATGCTTAGAATGAAATTGGATGAATTGACCAACACAGGTTTAATCAATGATATAAAAATGATTGCACCATGTCACGGTCAAATCTGGAAAAACCCAGCTCCAATAGTTGAAAAATACTCAGAATGGGGATCAGGTGTATGTAAGGACAAAATCACTGTCATCTATGACACAATGCACCACTCAACCGAAAAATTGGCTTATCAAATCGCTGAAGGTATAATGAGTGAAGGTGTTGAGGTTGTAATGTATTTCATGCAAGAGGACGGTCCTGATGATGTAATTACAGACATATTGGACTCCAAAGCTATTGCGCTCGGTGCTCCTACAATGATGAACAAGCCATTCCCAAGAATTGGTAACATGATGTACTGGCTGGATTGTGTCAACTTCAAGGGAACCGGCAGCGAGAAAAACGCATTGATCTTCTCATCCAAAGGATGGGGTGGAGGTGCTGTGGCAAAACTCCAAAATGATTTGGAAGCTGCAGGATTCACTGTAACCGACACTTTGGATGTATTGTTCGTGCCTGATGAGGATGTCATGGCTGAAGCATTCGAGAAAGGTGCAGAGCTCGCAAGATCCATTAAAGAATAATCATTCTTATTCTTTTATTATTTTTTTTAAATCAATAATTGTTGCGAATAGCAACATTTATATGCTTAATTATTTAAATCATAATCAAGGAGTTAATATTATGTCAAGCTTAGTAATTTATTTTTCAAGAAACGGTGAAAACTACTTCGGAGGAGAACTCAAAAACATAGAGAAAGGAAACACCGAGGTCATTGCCGAATACATTCAGGAAATTGATGGTGCAGATCTATTTAAGGTGGAACCTGCAGTTGAATACCCTGAAGACTACATGAAATGCATTGACGTTGCCAAAAAGGAACAGCAATCAGATGCAAGGCCTGAAATCAAGGAGACACTTGAAAGCATTGATGATTATGACACCATATACATTGGTTTTCCTAACTGGTGGGGAACATTACCGATGCCTATGTTCACCCAATTGGAGCAATTAGACTTTGCGGGTAAAGTCGTAAAGCCTTTTGTAACCCACGAAGGTTCCGGTTTCGGTTCATCACAAAAGGATTTGGCCAAATTATGCCAAGGAGCTGAAATCAAGGGAGGTTTATCCATTCCTGGGGCTAGTGTATATGATGCTAAAAACACTGTGAAAGTGTGGATAGACGAATAATTTTTTTTCATATTTTTTTTTAAAATTTTTCTGTTTACTTTTTTTTCATATTAAAACAATTTTGTATACTTTATCTTACATTATTATGGCTATTTTGTTTTCGTAATTTTTTCTCGTGTTTTTGATTAATATTGATTGGTTGTTGGAAATTGCTAAAAGTATTATAATTTTTACATGAATGTATGAAAATTGTACAGAAAAAAATATAGGACATTAAATAAGATTTAATCAGTAATTTTTGTATTTTGTTTAATTTTTTTAAATTTTTATATTGTTTTTGTTTTATTAAAGTTTAAATATGATGTCTAAAATAAGTATAATATGCAATAATATTTAAAATAAATCAATTATTGTTGTTTATTTAATAATATATTTATAAAATGAAAAATTTTTAATATTTTATTAAATTATTATAAATTTAAATAATATATTGTGATTTATTGAGTTAAATCAAATCTTATTGTAAATATAAAGATCAAATGTTCGGAGAAATTTTTACTGAATATGATTGGTATTCCTCGGTCTAGTGTTTGTAAAACGAATATGATTGACTAGTTAGTTGTATTACGTTTTATCTTGCATGGTAATGATTGGGTATATTATTTATAAAGAGGTTCAAATTAACGGAAATAAATTTAATTATATTATTAAATTATGTATTTGATTAGTTTATATTTTGATTTGACTCTCGTATGAGGGAAAAAATGAAATTTAATAAACTATTTGGAATTGTATTATTAATTAGCGTATTATGCTTATGTATAAGTGCTGCTGCAGCTGCTGATGGTGTGGACAGTCATGCGGTTGGAGCAGATGAAGGAAATTTGGCTGTTGAAAATAATAATGATGATGTTTTAGGTGCCGGTAACAGTTGGTATGTTAAGGCAGGCGCGTCAGGAGGAGATGGATCAGAGACAAGTCCGTATGGAGATTTAAAATCTGTAACCAATAACGCTAACTATAAAGAGAATGACGTCATATATGTTATGGATGGTACTTACAAAGGTGCAAAAAATCGTAACATTGACTTGAAAGAAAATACTACTGTAAAGGCTTATGATGGTGCAAATCCTGTATTTGATGCTCAAAAGCAAAATTCAATATTTGTGATTTCTCATAACGGCATTACACTTCAAGGATTGACATTAATCAATGGTGGAGGAGTTGTTGCTACAACTGCACAAGGTACTAATAGTTGGTGTGGAGGTGCAATTTGCAACTCTGGAGATAACCTGACAGTAGACGGTTGTACCATTAAGAGCAATGACCCTATCAGTTATGGAGGGGGAATCTACTCAAAAGGTAAAAACACTGAAATCAAAAACTCTAACTTTGAAGGATGTGAAGCAAGTAATGGTGGGGCAATCGCAATAGACGGACCATATGCTAAAATTGTTGGCAATAGCTTTAAAAATAATGCTGGGGCACAAGGAGGAGCCATAAACATTTATAATTATGGTGGAGCCCTCATCGCAAATAATTCATTTACTAGGAACCGCGCTAACAGTGGATATGGTGGAGCGATATATGCCCGTGCTGGAAATAACTATATTGCAAACTCAACCTTTGATCATAACCAGGCTAGAACCTACGGTGGAGCGATATGTACTGTTAATCCAAATACCAAGATAGATAACTGTACTTTTAAAAGCAATCAGATTTTCAACGATAATTCAAATACTAATTGGGGAGGGGCAATCTATTCCCAAGGACGCAATACATCTATTGTAAATTCCAGATTCACAGATAATGCTGTTAGGGATGATGGTGGTGCAATTTGTGTTAGAAATAGTAAAAATTTAGTTGAAAACTGTACTTTTGATAAAAATTGGGCTGCAAGAGGCGGGGCAATTTTTATTGTGGAGAAAGTTTCTGGAGGAAATATTTCAGATGTCGTAATCAATAATTGTACATTCAATGACAACGGTATAATAACAGAACAAGACGGTCAGCCTAATTTAGGAACAAAAGGTGGAGCAATCTACTCCTGGGGAATTGACACTAATGTGACCAATTCCAAATTTAACAACAACCAGGCTATGGTTGGTGGAGCAATATTGTTTGAACGTGGTCATAACTTTTTAGAAAACGACACTTTCACAGGCAACAAGGCAGTCAGGTATGGTGGAGGTGCTATTTCAAGTACCCGTTTCGGAGATACAATAAACAATTGTACCTTTGAAAACAATTTCGCCCAAGGTTACGGTGGAGCTGTAAGTGCTGATTATCCAACAATTACCAATTCAAAATTCATCGGTAATGAGGCAAACCACGGAGGAGCAATATGTACAATCACTGCAAATGTTTCAGATTCAGAATTCTACGACAATAAGGCAGACGATAATTGGGTTGTATTGGCTGCTACAAAATTGATTGAATCAAATAATATTCATCCAGGTCAAGTGGCTCTTTCAATGAACCATACAACCTACCTGAATATGGAATATGATATGGATAAAGAGATTGCTATCATGCCTGGATATTATGCATACTGTATGGAAGAGTTTGCTGACTATCCTCAATATGGAGTATTATGGGAAAACTTAAGATTCGCTCAGAATTCATTGTCCGAGGAACGCATTGGTGAATATGTTAAAATTTTGATTTTCAAATACTGGAATGATGAATCACAGCATGAAAACCTTCAGAAGTTAGTTAACGCATTCACAGATCGTGACTTCAGAAACAATGATAACCCGATTGTTAAAGAAATTGTTGCTTTGTACGATTCCGGTTACAGGGTTCCAACAGATAATGCTTTAAGGTTATATGATAATGGAACTGTGGCTATATTTCATTTCAAAGAAATTATCACTCCTTCCGGAACACAAAACGTATTTGCATTCAATATCACATACAATCCTAACTTAACAGTTGAAAAAGAAGTAATTACCGATCCATTATATATTGGTCAGGAAGTGGACTTCAACATAACTGTCACAAACACAGGTGAATGTAATTTGACAGATATCTGGATTAACGAAACAGATTTCAGCGATGGATTGGTATATAAATCATTCAGATCTCCATATAATTGGACTTATGATGAGAAATCCAAATTATGGATATTGAATGACACTTTGGAAATGAAAAAATCCGCATACATTATATTAACATTTAATGTAACTAAAGCAGGAAACATGACTAACAACGTGACAACAGGATTAGGCAATTACACATTCGATAATGACACTGTAAACTTCACAGTTTACGCTCCAAACATGACAGTTGAGAAGTTAACTTTGAATAAGACTGCATTTGTTGGGGATAATGTGACTTTCATGATTGTTGTTACTAACACCGGGGATTGTAACTTGACTAATGTTAAGGTTACTGAGGTTTTCAATTCCACTGAGTTAAGGTTTGAAGATTACACAAATAAGGATAAATGGAACAGGAACGGTAATGTTTTCACATTGATTGGTAATTTAACTTCAGGCAATAGTGCTAATTTCACTATTGTATTTAATGCATTGGTGAATGGTACTTTAATCAATACCGTTAATGTTACTAGTAATGAGACTGAAAATAAAACCGCCAATAACAATACTACTGTTTACAAACCTAACATGTCTGTTGAAAAAATATCAAACAACAAAACAGTTAAAGTTGGTGAAATGACCAGTTTCGTCATTGTAGTTAAAAATACAGGTGACTGTAACTTAACCGGTGTTTATGTAATCGATAAAGGAGCTGAAGGTTTAGAATATGACCATACTGTTGACGAATCAGGAAAATGGTCATATGAAGGTGACGGTAAATGGACTTATAATGGTGTTTTAGGCGTTAACGAATCCTCTGAATTCACTATTGTGTTTAAAGCTTTAAGTGAAGGATTTAAAGTTAACAATGCTATTGCAGGAAACAACATTACAAATGACACTGTTAACAGTACCAATACAACTAATGTCACTGTTGAGCATAATAATGAAACAGAGGTTCCTGAAAATGTAACTGATGTTCCTGAAAATGAAACAGCTGATCATAATAAACCTGAAAAAACTGTTAAAGCGAAAGTTGATGCCAAAGCTACTGGTAATCCATTGATTGTATTGATCATGGCATTGGTTGCTTTAGGATTTGAATCTAGACGTAGAAAACAATAAACATGTTATATGAATCTCATATAACATACTTTTTCTTTTTTTGTTATTTTCTTATAAGAGGAAATTTTTAATTAAATTAAAAACATAATATTAATTATGTCAAATTCAGTTTTCGTGCCTGGCCACATTACAGGTTTTTTCACAATAGAAAACCATGAAATCTCACTTAAGAACGGATCTTGTGGTGCGGGGTTTTTACTTTCCAAAGGAGTCAGGACAACAATCGATGATGCTGATGAACTGATTATAAATGTTAATCAGGGAGATTCGACTGTCATTGATGAGGTTTTGAGGATTTTGGAAATTGATACAAATTTTAAGATTACACAAGACATTCAGTTGCCTATAGGAGCGGGTTTCGGCACATCAGCCGCTTCAGCCTTAAGCTTATCACTGGCATTGAATGATTTCCTGGATTTGAATTATCCAAAGGAGCTATGCGGACAGATTGCACATATGGCGGAAGTCAATCTTGGAAGCGGTCTGGGCGATGTCATCGCACAAACTGGCCACGGAATGGTTTTAAGGGTGGAGCCGGGAGCTCCGGGCATTGGCAAAATAGAATCATTTGAGCATGACGTTTACGTTGCATGGAAAAGCTTTGGAGGAATCGACACGTCAAGCATCATTCGAGATCCCCATCACAGGGAAGTGATTTCGGATGTCGGCTTGAAATATCTTGAATTCTTTGAGGAAAAGTCCAGCCTGAGGAATTTCCTGGACTTTTCATACAAGTTTTCCACAGAGACAAATCTGATGTCAGGCGAAGTCAAGTCATTAGTTGATTATCTTAATTCCAGGGACGATATTTTGGGCAGTTCAATGGCAATGTTGGGAAATACTGTGTTCGCCTTTGCATATGATAAGAGTGCCTTCGAAACTTTAGACATTGAAGGACTTCATGTAGATAAACTTAACAATGTTGGGATAGTTCATGATTAAATTATGCTATGATGTTGAAAAATACCGCAGCGACATCTTGGATTTGGTGAAACCCACCGACACAATAATCGAGCTGGGATGTCATGTTGGCGGAACCACCAAATTGCTTCCGCAGACATGTAATATCACAGCCATTGACAATTCCCCAGAAGCCCAGGAGAAAATGGATGAATTGGAGCATGTTAAATTTATCAATGCCGATGTGAGACTGCACGATACATTGTCAGAGGTTTTCAAATCAATACAATCATGTGACATGCTTTTGATTGACTTAGGTGGAGGCTATCATCCAGACACTGTTTTTAAGGTTTTTTATATCTGGTCAAGCACATTCAAGCCAACACATACAGTAATCAGAAACCGTGGCCTTCTTGAGTTTTTCAACTCAGCAGAGGGAAGCGGTGAGGAATACACTTCACAAAGCGGATATCTGGAATCATATCATGATGCAGGCATACCTCCACAAATTAAAGAGTTTGACCTGTGGACATCATCACTCAAGAAGTGAGATGATTATAGAAAATTGAGTGATATTGCTTCAATTCAAGTAAAATAAGTAATTAATAATATCATTCTGTTTAAATTTTTCTTTTTCATTTTATTTCTTTTTCTATTTTTATTTATCCCGCCGTATATTTCTGTACAATTAATATTATATAATATTATAAAGATAATATAAATTGAGGTTATATCTATGATAGGTAAAAAAATTCGTTTAGAAAGAATCATTAACAGAAATACTAAAAGAACAGTAATTGCGCCTATGGATCATGGTGTGTCAAGCGGTCCTATTCCAGGAATCATTGACATGGATGAAACCGTCGAAAGCATCTCCCAAGGAGGAGCCGATGCAATTCTAATGCACAAAGGAATCGTTCAACAAGGACACCGTGGTTATGGAAAAGACATAGGGCTTATTGTTCACTTGTCAGCAAGTACATCCCTTGCACCAGACCCAAATGACAAGGTAACTGTAACAAGCGTTGAAAAGGCAATCCAACTCGGTGCCGATGCTGTTTCAATTCACGTAAACCTCGGTTCAGAGACTGAAAGCCAAATGCTTCAGGAATTAGGTGAAATCGCTGAAACCTGTGACTACTGGGGAATGCCTCTTCTTGCAATGATGTACCCAAGAGGCCAAAAAGTCGAAAACGAACACGATGTCGAATTCGTTAAACACGCAGCACGTGTAGGTTCTGAACTCGGTGTTGACATCGTTAAGACCAACTACACAGGAGACCCTGACTCATTCAAGGAAGTGGTTGAAGGAGCAATAGTGCCTGTTGTCATTGCAGGCGGCCCTAAAATCGATACCGATGAGGAATTATTGCAAATGGTTAAGGACTCCCTTGAAGTTGGCGGTGCAGGTGTAGCATTCGGACGTAACTTGTTCCAAGCTGAAAACCCTGGAAAAATCACCCGTGCAATTTCAGAGATTGTCCACCATGATGCAGAAGTGGACGAAGCATTAAAATTCTTAGAATAGGTGATTTGATGCAAAACAAATTCGCTTGGATAAGCACTCCTGATGAATTATGGGATAACAAGAAAGAAATGATTACCACAGCACTGGAATCAGGAATTGACCATGTTCTCGACTTGGACGATTGTGAAAACATCAGAAAATTGGGCAATGTCAAAATAATTTCAAACAGTGAAGATGCAGACATATTTCTGGTTGGAATCAACGGTGAAGGAGATGGCTTTCTTGAATTGAGCGAGGATTTCACAGACTCAGTGGACATCGCCAACGCAAGAAAAGCGAAAAGCGAAGGAAAAACAGTATGTGCATATGTTATAATCACTGATAAGGCCCATGAACAATTGGCAGTGAAGTTGGGTTCGATTGCGGATTATGTGATTCTTGTCGGAACAGACTGGACAATCATCCCACTTGAAAACATTATTGCAGACCTGCAGAAAGAGGATGTAAATATCATAGCTGCTGTGCGTGACGTTGACGGTGCACGCGTCGCATTGGAGACATTGGAACATGGAACTGACGGCGTTATCTTTGAGGCAAATGACTTCAACAACATCAAAAAGATTGCACAGGAAGTCATAGAGGCATCACAAAGCAAATACGAATTGAAAATCGCAACCGTTACCAATGTTAAACCATTGGGATCAGGCGACAGGGTATGTGTCGACACAACAGACATGATGAAGCCCGGTGAAGGAATGCTGATCGGTTCATATTCAAAATCCATGTTTTTGGTACATTCAGAATCGCTTGAAAGCGAATATGTCGCATCACGTCCGTTCAGAGTAAATGCAGGACCTGTTCAGGCTTATGTCATGGTTCCGGGCAATAAAACAAGATACCTATCAGAATTGGTCGCTGGAGACGAGGTGTTGATTGTCAATACTAAAGGTGAAAGCAGAACAGCATATGTCGGAAGAAGCAAGATTGAAAGACGTCCTCTGATATTGATTGAGGCTGAATATGAGGGACAGACCATTCGCACATTGCTTCAAAATGCCGAAACAATCCGTATAGTGGATGAGAATGACGAACCATTGTCAGTGGCTGACGTGAAGGCAGGGGATAAGGTGAAAGTATACATCGAATCAAGCGCACGTCACTTCGGAATAGCCATTGATGAAACAATCATAGAGCAATAGGTGTTGAAATTGACACAGGTTAGAGCATTTTTGGCAATTGATTTGGATGATGACTTAAAACCGAAAATCAACAAGGTAATCAAGGAATTCAAGCAGATTGACACCAGAATAAAGTATGTGGAATTGACCAATCTTCACTTGACATTAAAGTTCTTTGGTGATATAGACACAAATGGTTTGGAAGTTCTTGAAAAGGCAATTGCAAATGTTCTAGATGACTTCAGACCATTCAAGATTAACATTAAAGGTTGCGGAGCATTTCCGAACAGCAATCATATAAAAGTGATTTGGGTTGGAATAGAGGATGATGCAATCCTGAAGGACATGCATGACAGGCTTGATGAGGAGTTCAAAAGACTCGGATTTGACAAGGACAGGAAATTCTCAACCCATTTGACAATCGGAAGAATGAAATCCGCAAAGAATAAGGATAAAGTTAAAAAAGTTATTGAAGAATTTAAGGATATTGAAATTGGGGAAATGGAAGTGGACAGCATTCGTCTCAAGAAATCCACACTTACTCCTCAAGGACCGATATATGAGGATTTAACAATATTTGAATTGTGATTTTATGGATTATAAAGCTATTTTAGAGGACATCAAACCTACAGCAGAGGAAAAGCAGCATATTGATAAGGTATCATTGGACATAATGAACTTCCTTCAAAAAGCATGTGATGAAAAGGGAATTGATGCTAAGGTAGCTTTGGTCGGCTCAGTCGCCAAGAACACTGCCCTTAAGGGCAAATCAGACATTGACATTTTCATAGCCTTCCCATTGGATACCGAAAAGAAGTATCTCAAGAAAAAAGGTCTTGAACTGGCACACTTGTGCTGCGATGAATTCGGAGGTGATGCCGAGCATCATTTTGCCTCACACCCTTATGTGACCGCAGAAATTGGGGACTGTGAGGTCGACATCGTGCCGTGCTATGCCATCGAGGACGGAAGCCAGCTCAAATCCGCAGTTGACAGGACAATTCTCCACACACGTTACGTAAAGGAGAACCTGAAGGAGTCCCAGGAGGATGAGGTTCTTCTACTGAAACGTTTCATGGCAATGACAGGAACATACGGTTCCGAATTCAAGGTTGGAGGATTTGCAGGCTATCTGTGCGAATTGCTGATTATTAATTATGGCGATTTTGAAAGCACATTAAAGTCAGCCATCAACTGGAAATATGGCCACACCATCGATTTGGAAGGATACGGCACTGCAGGCAACTTCAAGGATCCTCTGATAGTTATTGACCCGACAGACAAGAACCGCAATGTCGGTGCTGCATTAAGGCTTGACAAGATGGCGGAGTTCATTCAATCAGCACGAAATTACATATTCGGAGATAACAAGAAGGATTATTTTTACCCTCTCAAACGTGATTTGAACAAAGATGATATCCTAAACGAATTTAAACAAAGGGGAAGTGACCTAATTGCATTCAGGTTCGACATTCCTGAAATGCCATTGGACACCCTTCACCCGCAACTTAGAAAAACCTGCGAAGCGCTTGAGAGAAAACTTAATAGCGAGGAATTCAATGTCTTCAAGGCCGATTACTGGAGCGATGAGGTTGAAAAATGTGTCATTCTGCTTGAAATGACCACATCAAAGATCAATAGCGTAAAGGTCAATGTCGGGCCGAAGGTCTTTATCACACAGGCCTGCGAGAACTTTGCCGCAAAATACGGCCGTCAGAACTGTTATGTCCAGGGAGATTTCCTGGTGCACACACAGGAGAGGGAATTCAACGATGCACGTGACTTGATATCTCATATCTTTACAAAGGAACACATAGGTCTGATTAAGGTGGGAAAGAACCTCAAGAACATTATCATAAACACATTCGAATTCATTGACATTGAGGAAGTGGATGAAGAATTCCTGGACGATTTCCTGAATCCCGGCCAATATATTGTAAGATGAAATTTTTTCTAAACGTGATAACATGAGCGATAAAACCCTGTACGATTTTGAAAACGAAAATATGGATGACTATGAACTCATAGAAAGGAAGGCATTCAGAAAAGCCGTAGAGCTCAACGACAAGCTGATAGATGCCAAGACAATTCTTGAGGAAATCACATATGATTGGGATGAGTACATCAAGTTTCTAGAGGATGAAAGGATTTCAAAATACTGTGAGTTCAAGTGTCAGGAGACTATAGACTTTGATGAGGAGCTATTGAATGCAATAGCCCAGACACTTAAACAGTCTTTAAATAATACCAATAAAGCCATTGCATATAATTCAAAAAAAATTAAAATTAATCGTGTTATTGATGGATAATTTTATAGAAAATTTTATTATATTCAAAATGTAAAATATAAATTATGTCAGAGATTAAAAAACTCACTGCCGATGTCGATGCCGAGGAATATTATAAAAACTATGTTGATTTTGAAAAGTTCTCCAAGCTCTGCATCGAAGAACAGGAAATGTTGGGATACAACTGGAGCTATCCTCCATTCGATTTTGATGTAGATGAGTTATGGCATTCTTTCAATAAATTAAAGATTATTGCTTTTAAAATAGATTTTTCCAAGGAAGAACTGGAACATACCTTTGAAGAGCGAGAACTGGAATTCGTTTTGAAAAGGTTTGAACGCATCAAAGGCAGATTGATGAATGACATATACATGCTGGAAAATGAGGATTCCCAGGGATTGTTTTTAGGAAAGTGCAACATGTGCATGAGATGCACACGGGAATTCGGCCTGCCGTGCAAGATGCCGGTGAAAATGAGATATCCGCTTGAAGCTCTCGGTGCGGATGTGGACAGGACCGTTGAAGACATTTTCGGTTATAAAATACTTTACGCTCATGATGGTAAACTGCCTGAATATCTTATATTCGTAGGCGGTCTGCTTTATGATAAAAAATAGGTGGTAAAAATGAAAGTCAGTGTAATAGGTGGAACCGGACCTCAAGGATTAGGTATAGCCGAAAGATTGGCAATTGCAGGTGTTGAAGTAATTGTCGGATCTAGAAAAGAAGAAAAAGCTTTAGACGTAGTCGCAAAGGCAAAAGAAGACCTTGCAGACTATGACTTGAACATGGTTGGAATGGCAAACGAAGATGCTGCAAAAGAAGGTGACGTATTAATCCTCACAGTACCTTTAGCTGCTCAAAAACCAACTGTAGAAGGAATCAAGGAATTCTGTAAAGACAAAATCGTCATGGATGCAACCGTACCATTAGAAACAGCAATCGGCGGAAAACCATTCAGATTTGTTGACCTCATGGAAGGATCAGCAGCTGAAAGAACTGCAAAAATACTAGAAGGAACCGGTGCAAAAGTAATCTGTGCATTCTGTAACATTTCAAACTCTCACCTAGCAAACATCCCAGAAGAAATCGACTGTGACTGTTTGATTGCAGGTGATGACGCAGAAGCAAAAGCTACTGCAGCCGAAATCATTGACAAAATCCCAGGTATCAAAACCATCGATACAGGTATATTGGAAAAAGCAAGAATCATTGAAAAAATCACACCATTATTGATTGGATTGAACATCAAGTACAAATCCCACTATGGCGGATTAAGAATCACTGGTATTCCTGCTTTGGACAAAGACTAACTTGATTGACATGGATTCATTTGAGGCATTAATCGGAAAGAGCATTAATGAAGTAACCTTAAATGAATCACCAAATTTTTTTTTAGCGCCGCTTAAATACTCCCTTAAGCGTTGCGGCAGACGATATCCCGCTACAAAATATAGGCTGGTAGATATTGATTATTTTGATTTAATCTCCTTTTCTGAACTGTTCAAGCGTGAGGCAATAATGATTATCTGGTATGATGACGAGGATATCATAACGGATTTGGAAATCTATTATCTCAGCAATGACTTTGATATACTTTTTAAGGACTATTACTTCATCAAGAAGGCCATTGACAATGGCGAGGCCCATAACCTGACGGAAGGGGACACGACTTATCTTGGCGCTGCACGGATTAATGAGAAGG
The DNA here is from genome assembly GCF_003111625.1 of Methanobrevibacter thaueri. Classification (NCBI taxonomy): domain Archaea; kingdom Methanobacteriati; phylum Methanobacteriota; class Methanobacteria; order Methanobacteriales; family Methanobacteriaceae; genus Methanobrevibacter; species Methanobrevibacter thaueri. The sequence continues at coordinate 92,966 of NZ_MZGS01000017.1, forward strand.
TGCCTCAACCAAACAGCGACAGGCTGGCAAACAAACGTGAATTTGTTTTGAAAAAGAAGTATCTTCAGAAGATAATTAATGAAATGGGCTATTGATTTCAATTTTTTAATTTCTCTTCATGTGTTTTAATGTAATCTAAAACCTTTTCTCCCTCTTCGGTAAGTGAATACAGTCTTCCTTTGCGGAGATCCGGTGTGGCACAATAAATCAAATCAATTTTTCTTAATTGGGACAATAGATTACTGATGTGGTTGGTCTTGACGTTAATTGCTTTCCCAATCTCTTTTGGAGTATGATATTCGTTATCCAAAAAGAGGATTATGTTTTTCCTATGCTCTGATGCCAGAACATAAGCGATTTTTTCTAATTGTACATCATCATTTGGCATTATAGATATTTTAGTTTAACTTAAAAGGCATTGATATATATAATGTTGTACCTATATATTACATTATTAGCAAATTTATTACACATCTTTTTCTATTAATGTTATTAATCATTAAAACAAACAGTTAATCATGAAAAAAGTAAAAATCACCATATTGAAAACAACCCTTCAGGAAGACCTGGCAAAGGAGTACGGAGTTGACGGCCTCACAACATGTCCTCTTATGAAAGAGGGAGAGGTGTATTATGCCGATTATGCAAGGCCTGAAGGATTTTGCGATGAGGCCTGGAAGGCAATATATCAGTATGTATTCGCATTGGCCCATGGAGCCAGTGAAATCTGGTATTATTCCGACTGGATTAAGACTCCCGGCGTTGCAATCGTTTCCTGCAACGATGGGTTGAGGCCGGTGATAATGAAATTAGAAGCGACTGAAATCGAAGCCCTTCCGGAGGAGTGATCATGCCAACCTGTCCCAATTGCGGCAGCTACATCCCCTTGGGAAATCATTCATGCAGCTGCGGAACCACAATCAGATATGACGATGATGATGAGGACTACGAGGAACAGTCAAGACGTGCAAGTCACGCTGAAGCTTTAATTTGGCTGAAAAAACAGGCAGAAGCCAAAAGAAGAAGCGAAAACCCTTATGACAATGACCTTTTAAATGAGCTTCATCATGAAGGCGCTCCGTCGAAGATGCTTGACAAAATGAGTGAGGGACTATGGCTTTTGAACAACAACTACGGCCTTGAATGGGATGATTATGAATTTCTGGACCCTCTCCTAATTTTCATTCTCAAGAAGCATCATGATTACTTTGACGTGAAAATAAGGGCGAAATATAATGTAGAAAGCGTATACAATGAGGTTGTTCTGCTTGAGGACACGATCATTCCTGATTTTACAAGACTCTACTCAAATGACCAGTTCAAAAAAATAGTTAGGGAAATGGAAGAGAAGACTGATTCCAAGTTCCATTTCTGCAGGGTGGTTATCATAGGTTATGAGTTCATGGTTTCCGCCGTTTTCGACGATAGGGGATACATTGTCGATTTTGAAAACATGCGGCTAGTCGAATAGTTCGCCGTCAAACTCTTTTTGCGCATTTTCAAAGAAGTATCCAAGTTCACGCCCGTTCACGAATATGTGTGAAACGGTGATTGAAACGCTCATTTCGTATTTTTCATTCACTTTTCCCCATGTTATCAGGGGCTGGATTGCGTTTCCGTAGACCACGCAGTTGGTGAGTGTGTCGAAATCGATCCATGGTATGCAGGATAGGTTTACGATGTTTGTCCTGTCCCTGTCCTCCATTTCAATGAAAAAGCCTTCCTTTTCACCGCATAGAATATCGGCAGACAACTCCTTCACATAGTCATGCCATTGGATGATGTCATCAAATTCCTGAGGTGTTTTAACTCGCATTTCACGATATATATCATTGTCCTCATCCATTATCGGACTTACACCTTCAAGCTCTTCATATTCGATGACCTTGCCGTCAATTATTCTTCTTCTGAGTTCGGGAACGCTGTTTGTGGCGTTCAAAAGGCAGCCCAGGCTCATTATGAAAAATGATTTTTCATTTTCATGACACCAGTTCCATAGCTTTTCCACATTTATTCTTGCGGATATTGCGTATCTGGTTGAAAGGAAGTTTATAAACGGATTTTCTTCTAAATTAAATTCAATTTCTCTCATTGGATAACCTTAATCTTTTTATATTATTTATAATTATATATAATATTGTATAAATCTTATATGGTTTTGTTAAAATGAAAGTAGTAATTGTAGGTGGAGGAGCTGGAGGAATATCCACAGCTTCCAATATACGTAAATTAGATAAAGAGATTGAGATAACAGTTCTCACAAGAGACAACAAGGTGGCATACTCTCCATGTGCCATTCCTTATGTACTGTCCGGAAAGATAGAATCTTTCGACGACATCATCATGAGGACTCCTGAAGACTACAAGGAAAAGGACATTGACGTTATCACAGAAGTAGAAGTAACCGAGGTTGACTCAGACAAAAAGACAGTCACCTATGAGAAAAACGGCAAGAAAACAGTCATGGATTACGATAAACTGGTTTTAGCAACTGGTGGAAATCCGTTTGTGCCTCCTATGCAGGGAGTGGAACTGGATGGAGTTTTCAGAATCCGCAACATCGACGACGGTATGAGGGTACAGGAAGCTATGAAGGATGCAAAAAGTGCCATCGTAACCGGTGCGGGATTGATAGGTATTGAAATTGCCTATGCACTCAAGCAGCAAGGCTTGGATGTAATCCTAAGTGAAATGTTGCCTCAAATCGTTCCAAGATCACTTGACAAGGACATGTCAGACATATTGGTGAAATATCTTGAGATGGAAGGAATCCAAGTCGTTTTAGGAAAACCTATCACCAAGCTGATTGGTGAGACTAAAGTAGAAAAGGCATGCTTCGGCGATGAGGAAATCTATGACGCAGACATGGTAATCATGGCAACAGGTGTAAGGGCCGAGTTGGACCTTGCAAGAATGGCAGGATGTGAAATCGGAAGATGGGCAATTCTTGTAAATGACAGGATGGAAACCTCAGTTGAAGACGTTTACGCAGTCGGGGACTGTGTTGAATCCAAGGATTTGATTTTAGGTTCAAACACCATTTCACAATTGGGTACCACTGCAGTTCGCGAATCAAAAACATTGGCCCGTACAATATGCGGCAAGAAATCCAAATTCAATCCGGTATTGAACTCAATGGTGTCAAAAGTCGGTAAATTGGAATTCGGTGCAGTTGGATACACAACAAGTTTCGCTCAACAAAACCGTATCAGGCCTGTAGTTCAAAAGGTACAAGCACTTACAAGAGCACGTTACTATCCAAATGCAAAACCAATGGATATTAAGGTTATATGTGATGGAAACGGAACCATTATAGGCTGTCAAATCATAGCAGAGGAAAGAGTAGCAGAAAGAATCGATACAATGACATTGGCAATTACAGAAGGTTTGACCTGCTTTGATTTGAGCAATATGGAATTTGCCTACGCACCGCCTGTATCAATGGTTACAGACCCATTAATCTTAGCAGTTGAAGAAGTAAGCAAAAAATTTAATTAAGGAGGAGATTTAATGGCAGAACATGGTCAAGGACATGGCCATCATGGTCACGGGGGTCAGATGACTCCTGAACAACAAATGCAAATGATTCAGCAAGACATAAGACTTGCAAAGAATTTAGGTCAAATCAAGCATAAGATTGTAGTAATGAGTGGAAAGGGAGGAGTAGGAAAATCTACAGTGGCTGCAAACATTGCAGAGACATTACAGGCTATGGGCTACAAGACAGGTATCCTGGATGCGGATATTCACGGACCAAACGTCCCTAAGATGCTCGGTATCGAAATGCTTGAAGAGGAATTCAACCAATATCAATTTGATAAATTTAAAGAACTTGTTGAAGCTGGTCTTGACACCAGCCTGCCTGAAGAGGAACAACGAGAATATATTGAAAATCAAAGGAAGGAATACCAGCATTCCATTTTCCCTGTTACAACCGCAAGTGGATTGAAAGTAATGTCAATGGCATTTCTCATCGATGCGTTGGACAGGCCTATCATCTGGAGAGGACCTCAAAAAACCGGTGCAATCAAGCAGCTGGTTTCCGACTGCCACTGGGGAAAACTTGACTTTTTAATCATTGACAATCCGCCTGGAACTGGGGACGAACCTTTAACAGTTCTTCAAACCATTCCTGAAGCCGATTTGGTATTGATGGTCACCACACCTAACGTCGTTTCACAGGAAGACGTATTGAAATGCGTTAAAATGGTTGAAATGATGAACATCAAAAACATTGGTCTCATCGAAAACATGGCATACTATATCTGTCCTCACTGTAATGAGAAGCTCAACATATTCGGTGAAGGCAACGGTGAAAAGTTCGCAGAGGAAATGGAAATCACCTACTTGGGCGATTTGCCAATTGAAGAAAAGGTTTCCGATGCCCCTAATAAGGAAGGTACAATTTCCGTTCTTGACCCTTCAGATGAAGTGTCCAAGAGATTTGTGGAAATCATTGAAGATATTAAAAAAGAGTTTTTAGAGTAAGCTAGTGTTTATAATATAGCTTACGCTACTAATGTTTACAAGGTATCCTAAGAAATTAGGATCCTCTTTTAATTTTTTGAAATAATCTAGTTTTTCTATTATGTATTCCTTGTTCTCATCCATCACGTTCAGGGAGAAGTACTGCATGCCCAGGGTGTATTCCCTTTCGTCGGTGAATATCGGCACGATATATTCGTCATCATTGCCGTATGGGATTTTAACGGGTTCATTATCCTCGATTGAAATGATGAACTGGTTGTCCTGGATGTATTCCTTCATGTCCTGTTCTATTTTTAGGATTGCTTCCTCATTGCCGTTCTCGCCCTGCATGTAGGCAAGATTTATCAGGTTTTTGAATTCAGGGTGTTTTATTTCTTCAAGTTTCATTGTATCATTATTTCTATTTTTTGTTATTTAACAATTCATCTTTTGGTATGAATTTCAATGCTGCAGAGTTTATGCAGTACCTTGGACTTCCTCCAGGTCCGTCATCAAAGAGATGGCCCAGATGTGAGTTTGACTTTGCGCTTCTAACCTCTATTCGTGTTGTGCCGTGTGAGAAGTCCCTGTGCTTTTTAATCACATCATCAGAAACTGGCCTTGAAAATGCCGGCCATCCGCATCCTGAGTCGAACTTGTCCTCTGAAGAGAAGAGAACTTCACCGTTTACAACGTCTACATACACACCATCTTCAAAAAAGTCATCATACTTTCCACTGAATGGCGGTTCTGTCATAGAAAGCTGTGTTATTTCATACTCTTCACGAGTCAAGTGGTCGAATTCTTCATCGTCTATTAAATTTAAATCAACATGACAATAGCCCTGCGGATTCCTTTCAAGATACTTCTGATGATAGTCCTCGGCAGGATAGAAATTGCCTATTGCACGGGCCTCGACAACAATCCTTTTTGATGACTCCTTCTGTTTTTGCCTCAGGAAATTGATGACGGTGTCCCTTTGTGACTCCTCCTGCCAGTAGATTCCTGTTCTGTACTGGGTTCCGATGTCTGCACCCTGACGATTTTTGCTGTACGGATCGATAATCCTGAAAAAATTCTCAAGGATTTCCTCCAGGGAGATTATTTTCGGGTTGTAGGTTGCCTTGACCGTTTCGGCATGGCCTGTCCTTCCGCTGCAAACCTTTTCATATGTTGGTGCAAGGTCATTGCCGTTGGCATAGCCAACCTCGGTGGAGTTGACTCCCTTCAATCTGGAAATGAATGCCTCAACGCCCCAAAAGCACCCTCCCGCCAGATAGATTACTTGCTGTTTTTCAAACATGTTTAATTGTTTGTTGTTAAACATAAAATATTTTTATTAGGTAAATTAAAATGTATAGTATATACTGGAGGAAATTTAATGTTTTACAGTACAATAATGAAAATCGATTCAATTGACAGATTAAGAGACATAAGGGACGCATTGCTTGTGGAACAAGGAATCAACCCAACCCGTCAAGGTGAACAGGCCATTAAGGTAGTAGTTGAAAGAATTGATGAAATCCAAGCTACTTTAGACAAATCTGCCACTAAAAACTTAAACAGACGTAAGTGATTTTTGTGATAAGAAGGGTCGCATCCTCAAGAAGACTGCTCAGAAAGAGAATGTATAAAGCACCACATTCCAGACACAGGGTTCCGAAATATTATCGAGAGAACAAAAACAAGGCCAAACCACATCAGGAAGATTTCAAGAAAATGAACGGACCCCAAATAAAACCTAGAAGAAGACCGAAAAGAGAGGTTATTGAAGGGTTTAAGATGTCTTACAGGTATAAGTATTACATGCAAGGCAAACAAGAAGAAACAGATGAAGAAGAATTAGATGATTAATTCTTCTTTAGTAATTATTTTTTTATCAGAATGAATATCTAAAATCAGACCGCTGAAAGCGTCATCATTTTTCGCAAGTTCACTGAAAAGTTCATCGGATACTTCAGTGGGTTTGTAATCAACTAATTCTAAATATTCAAAGCCTTTTTCATATTCATCCATATTTGAAAAGACAATTATTTTGAAATCATCAAGACTTCCAGTGACCAGGAAGTCCTTTTCATGATCCTCGCCGATTGTTGGACAGATATACATCTAAAAATCACCATTCCTATCCATATTGAAGTTTTGTGAGTGTGGATTGATTACAAAACCCTGGAAACACTCGTCAGCTTCGGCCAAATCAGCAATGTCCTCTGGAGTAATGACCTTCAAGTCAAGCTTATCGAGAAACAGCTTGGATATCTTGGCGCTGCCGACGGCATATTCGCGCATGTCGGTAAAGATTGGAATTATGTACTCCCTGCTTGTTTCGGTAAGTGTCAGCTTGACCGGCTTTTCCGCCTCGTCAATCAGTGTGAAGTAAATCTCATCGGGATATGTGTCCCTGATGTTTTTCTTCACTGCCTCAAGCTCTATTGCATCTTCGCTTTTAAGCTTTTTGGCCATTTCAGCGTATATTTGAATATACTCCTTCAGTTGGCTTTTTGAAGCTTTGACGTTATTTTTCTGATAGTCCCGGTAATCTTCGAGTTTCATATCTATTCACTGCAATCGTGGACGTTTTCTGAGAAAATTACGAAATCGCATTGAGGGGCGTCAATTGCAAGACCTAAAAACTCGTCATCTTCAGAGTATGCTTGTACAATTGCGTTTCCAACCGCCTTGTCATATGCAAAATTAGCCTCACCGGATTCTTCAATGAATGATTCGATTGCCTTTTGTGCCTCTTCCTCGGAGGTGTAGACTGGTATGAAGAACTCTTCGTGTTCGTCGTCCTCTCCGCTGACAATCAATGCAACAACCTCTTCATCTTCAGTGTCTGCGTTGTATACGATAGTGAATTCCTCATGGTATACCATATGATCGATTTCGTGGCCTAAATCATGTAATTCATCAGCCATCTCTTCGTTATCTTCGTCAAAATTATCTTCAAGTTCAATATATTTTTCAATTAATTCTTTAAGTTCGCTCATAATATCACGTAAAAATAAGTTTTTTAAAAACAAATGAACATTCTCTTCCTAAACACCACTAAAGGAATACAAGCGAATGCTCATTTCAACCATCACCATTGTTCATATTATAAAAAAATAGTACATAACAATATGAACAATACTATTTTACTTTTCAACATATATAAAGTTTTAGTTTTTTAGAAGGTTGATTCTATTGCTTTTATTAGGTTATATATAAATTCATTAGTTTTTACATTAACATTGTTGAGCTTACCTAGTTGGATGACCTTGCCGTTCAGTGTGTCAATCTCTGTAGGTATCTTCCTTTTAATGTCCTGGTGTGTTGATGAGTAGTGGTTATAGGTGTCCGGAACCAGCTTTGAGTAGAACAGGTCCCTGTATTCCTCCGGACTTTGCCATAGGGTCTCATATGGGGATGCTTTGATGACCTCAAAAATCTCATCTATGATACTGTTCATTATCTCCAGTGTGTAGGGGTTTTCGGTCAGCTGGCCGTAGGTGACGTCCAGTATTGCGCCCAGAGGATTTAATGTGCAGTTGTAAAGCATTTTTGCCCACAGGTATTTGTCGACTTCATCGGTAATTTCACAGTTTATTCCTGATTCTGTTATCAAGTCAGCTATTTCCTGCAAATCTTTCGGATCTTCTTTTTGAAGGGACCCGAGCAGTATAGGTTCGGTGTAGACTGTAACTTCACTGACATGTCTTTCGGGTCTTGTAAAACCTGTGATTACCCGTGCTGAGAAGACCTGCTTTTTTGTGAAGTATTCAAGGTAAAACTCGTCATTACCGAATCCGTTCTGGAAGATGATTATTCTGGTGCTTTCCTTAAGAATGTCCCTGTGGTCATTCAGATTCTTTGCAATGTCCTCATTTGCGGTTGTTTTTGAGGCTATGAAAATGTAGTCGAAACTGTTTTTTGGGATGTCTTCATATTTCTCATAGACCGGAACGTCCTTAATCTCATAGTGTGTGAACAGTCCTGTTCTTTTGATTCCGTTTTCCTTTATTGCTTTTGCTGTTTCGCCACGTGCATAGATTGATACATCTGCGCCCTGTGATGCGACTGAAGTTGCAAGTCCAATCCCGACACCGCCAGCACCTATAACTAGAATATTCATATTTTAACCTCAATTTTAATTTTGTCATTGGCAGGTAATATGATTTATTAAACCTGTTTTTATTGTTTTATCAAATAAAATTTAATCATATTTTAATTTTTATCAAGTAAAACTTAAATTTTATATATAATATTTTATATATTCTTATAATGTAAAGTTAGATTTATTTTTTATTATTATAACTTTATAGAAAAATTTAATCGAAGTGGTTGAATGAAGATAAATAAGAATATATTGATATGTGCACTTCTGTTGCTCATAATGCTATGCGTTATAGGCTCAGCAAGTGCAGAAGATACAAGTATAGATAAAAATTTAACCACATCCGATACTGATGAAATAGCTATTGAGGAAGGTTATTCTCAAGATGGCTTGGAAGTTTCGGATAGTGAAGAGAAATTAAGTGCTGAACATACGGTAAATAGTTACAGTGAACTCACAACGGCGATAACAAATGCTGCTGATGGAGATACTATAATATTAAATGATGGTACTTATGAATTTCCAAGTTCTGCTGGAACTATAACATTAACTAAATCATTAACATTCAAGGGTGAAAGTAAAAATGGAGTATCAATTGTATCAGCTGGAACTTATAGTATTTTTTCAGTAACAGATAATGGTATTTCATTAAACATTCAGAATTTGAATTTTAATGGCGTGTCTACTTCAGGTAGCGGTATTGTTGCTATCGGAGGTACAGGAAATTTAGATATTAAGGACTGTAGTTTTGAAAATTGCCAAGCAAAAGCTGGAGCTGTTAGGTTTTTTGGTTCCGGTAATTGTACAATTAACGGTTTAGTTATTAAAGACCATCAATTATCTTATTCTTCGGCTACAAATTATGCGGTTGCTTTAACTTTAACAGGAGCAGGAACATATACATTAGATAATGTTTTAATTGATAATGCCAATTACACTTGGACATCATCATCTACCCGAGGTGTAATTTATATTAGTAATCAAAATGCAAAAGCCATAATTAATAATTTAACAATTATGAATTGTGGTGGTAATATGTATGGAATAATAAATAATGCGGGAACAACTACAATTACTAATTCAAAAATTACTCGAAATACTATTCCGGGGGCAACTGGAAATGCAATTATACGTAATTCAAATAAATTAACAATTAATCAAACAATAATTTCTGAAAATATTGCTTCAAATCCAAATGGAGGTTATATAATTCAAGATGCAGGTTCCTCTTCTGTAAAAACAGTATTAGAATTGAATTATAATAATATTTATGGAAATAATGCTACAAACATTTATGTTACTACTAATGATCAATATGTTGAATCTGTTAATGCGGATTATAATTACTGGGGCAGTAACTATGATAATTCAGATGAGCTTAAAACAGCAACAAATATCGAACAATCAACATGGGCAAATATGGAGGGTGACAATTTTGTTGATCAAGATGGCCAACCATTAGCTAAAGAAATTCCTACTTTAAATGATGGTGGGGACGAACCTGAAGTTGAATATGACTTGTATGTGGACTGTTATGCTGCTGATGGTGGAGACGGATCTAAACTCAATCCATTTAATTCTATTTCTGCTGCGGTAACTGCTGCGGATGATGGCAATAGTATTTTCATTAGGAATGGTATGTATACAATCGATTCTAAAATAGATCTTGGAAGTAAATCTTTAAGTTTCATTGGTGAAAGTAATGAGGGTGTTATAATCAAATCTGCCGTTAATACTGCAGTTTTTGAAGCTATTTCTACAGGTGTTAGTTTAAAATTAGAAAATTTAGTATTCAAAGACAGTTCCACATCTTCTATGGGCATAATTAACTTTGGAAATTATGAAACTAATGCAAAATTAGAGGTTATTAATTGTACTTTTGATAATTGTAATGCTAAATTTGGAATGATACATGTTAAAACATTAGGTGATGCTACAATTTCTGATGTTAAAATTTATAATTCCAATTGTACTGTTAGTAAAGGGGCTAACGCGATTTACGTTCAATATGCTACTAATAATTTAGATATTAACGGGGTTGTCATTGATAATTGTAATTATGTATCAACTGGAGGTTATTCATATGGAGTAATTTATATGAATGCTGCAGTATCTAATGCAATTATTGATAACGTTTCAATTACTAATTGTAAAGGAAATATTTATGGTATAATTAATGCAAAAGGTAATACTGTCGTTAGGAATTCAAAAATTATGAACAATCAGTTATCTGCATCTACTAATGATATATTCCGTTCTAATAATCCTGGTACATTAACTATCGAGCAAAATATTATCATAAACAATACTTGCGGTAGAATTTTTTACAGTAATCAACCTTCATCTTCTACAACAAATACTGTTTTAAATGCAAATTATAATAATATAGCTAATAATACTTATTCCACCATATATTCTGGAAGTACTGGTTGTGAAATAGATTTTGAATATAACTACTGGGGAAGCAATATTGCCCCAACCGATCCTAGCGTAACTCACTACGCAATCATGGACAGTCAAGGCCATTTCACCGATGAATCAGGCAATGAACTTGCAAAGGAGATTCCAGTACCTTCCGAGGAAGGCGGAGATGAACCTGCAGTTTTAGACATTATCTATGTATCCGACAGCGGCAGTGATGATAATGACGGTTCAATGTCTGCTCCTGTCAAAAACATTGCAAAAGCTGTTGAACTTGCACAAAAAGGCAAAATTGTTATTTTGGCAGGCAACTACACTTTAACTGAAACATTATCCATAGATAAGGATTTGGACATTGAAGGTAGGGGAGCTGTTTTAATTAAAGGTTCTTCCCAAATAATTTCAACTTCAAAAGCCCTTAATTTAACCAACATCAAGTTTGACTCCACTGCTGATGTGACTGGTTCTATTATTTCAACCAATGGTGATTTAAACATTGATTCATGTGCATTTTATGCAGATACCCAATCAGGTAGTGCTATTTACGTTGACGGCGGAAATGCAAACATTGCCAATTCAATTTTAATAAATCCTACAGGTTATGCTTTAACCGTATCAAATGCTCCGGCCACTATTGTTGCAAATAACAACTGGTGGGGCAAAAACGATGCTGCAAACACAAATACCGATGTGGATTCATGGATTGTGATGGATGCAGGCATTGACCTTGCAAAAATCAATGCAGGTGATGAGGTTACTATTACTGTCACATTCACAAAAACTAATGAAGGCAGTGATTATGCTGGAACATTACCTGAATTCAATGTAAAAGTCACAGCAAATGAACTGAATGAAAACTTAAGTGTCAAAAACAATCAGGCAAGCGTCAAATACACTGTAAACGCCGATGATGAGGCAACTATAACATCAGGCAGTGAAAACGTCTTAGTGCCTCTCAAATTATATGACCCTCCGGAAATCATTTATGTCGACGGTCAAAATGGTGATGATACAAATGAAGGGGATGAAACACATCCTGTAAAAAGCATTTCAAAAGCGATTGAACTTGCCAAAAAGGGTAAAATCATCATTTTGGAAGGCACATACACCATCGACAATACATTGACTGTAAATGATAATCTGGACATTACAGGTCAAGGCGATGTAATCATTGACGGTAATTCAAAACGTATCCTAAACAATAACGCTGACTTGAACATTACAAACATCCAGTTCACAAACGGGTTTGATTCATCAGCAGTCATTGTCAACAATGGCAATTTAACACTCGCAAATACACAGTTCTATTCAAACGTTAACTTAAATGGATATGGAGCAAGCGTAGTGAGAAACAATAAGAAGTTAACCGTAACAGATTCCAAATTCTATGAAAACAAAGAAAGGTACGGAAACATCTACAACAATGCAGGTGAACTGTTAATCAGCAATTCCGAATTCTTCAACAATGATGTGACAACTGTTACAACAGTACCAAACGGTCTTGCAGTATACTCTGAAGGCGGAAACGCTGTGATTGAAAATTCCAAATTCTACAACAACAAAGGTAATTTTTCAGTCATTTACTTCATGTCCAAGGATTCATTGAGCTCAAGTGTTGTTAACAACTTAACTGTTGATAACTGTACTTTTGACAACAATGAATTGGTCAGATATGGTGCAATCTACTCACAAAAAGCCAATACTACCATCAGGGACTCAACCTTTACAGACAACATAGTCAGAAAAGGAAGTACTTCAGATGCTGACGGTGGGGCAATCTATGTCTATGGCCAAAAGGTAACTGTTGAAAAATCAGTATTCATAAACAATAAGGCAGATAGAGGAAATGACATCTACGTTTATGCTGGAGAATTGGAAATATCAAATTCAGTTTTAATCAATGAAAACAGATATTCCATTGTAAACGCGTCTTCTGCAACTGTAACAGCCAATGATAACTGGTGGGGTGCAAACACTCCAAATGTTCCGTTTGCCGTTGAAAGATGGGTTGTAATGACTGTTTCTTCAAATGATACAGAAATCGAAACAGGTGACACTGTCGAAATTGTCGCTTCATTTGACAAGACAAACGACGGCAATGATTATGCCGGCGAATTGCCAGAAGTACTCAATGTAACCTTCAAATCAACCAGCGGCAATCTGAATGAAGTTAAAACAATTAAAAATAAGAAAGCTGAAGTTACCTACACTGTCGACACTGCAGATAAACAAATCACTGTCTCATCAGACGATGCAAACGAAACATTAAAGATTTCAAGAATTCTGGACATCGTCTATGTATCAGTAGACGGTGATGATGACAATGATGGTGATAGGGATGCTCCTGTAAAAAGCATTGCAAAGGCATTGGAGCTTGCTGTGAAAGGTCAAATCGTTATCCTTCCAGGTACCTATAAGACAGGATATTTGGGAATCATCGATGAGGATTTAAACATCACCGGTGAAGGAAAAGTAATAATCGATGCTGACAACAACAACAGGGTTTTATACATTTATAACACTTCAAATGTTGTTCTTAAAAATCTGATTTTCACAAACGGTTACACTGCCGAAGCTCTTGATGAAAGCGGTGCACTTATAGGCAGTGCAGGTAATCTGACTATCAACAATTGCACTTTCGCAAATTCAAGATCAGAGAAAAACGGTGGTGCAATATATAATGCAGGAAACCTTATAGTAATAAACTGTACTTTTGAAAACAATACTGCTGATGAATGTGGTGGTGCAATATTCACACAAAAATCCGGAAATGGAATCATTCCAAGTCTAACTGTTGACAATTCCGTATTTAGAAACAACTCCGCTAAAGGAAAATCCAATTATGGTGGAGGAGCCATTTACATACAGCAGGCTGCCGACGGTGTATCAATCATAAATTCATTATTTGAAGACAACAAATGTATTGATTATGGTGGAGGGGCAGTTGAAATAGCTCAAACCAATGTTGCTTTAATCGACAACTGTACATTTAGATCCAACTCCGCTAATGGCGAAGACTACAAGACCAAATCCAATTATGGTGGAGGTGCAATCAGCTTCAAAGGATTCTATTCAGATACCCGTGAAACATTGACCGTTACAAATTCTCTGTTCCTTGACAACACCGCTAACGAATACGGTGGAGGAGCAGTCTTTGCTATGTATTCAACAGTAAACCTCCAAAACTCCGTACTGATTAATAACGGAGATGACAATGGAATTTACGTATACAGCAGGGATGCGGATATTGCTCCTGCCAAAGTCAATGCAAATGACAACTGGTGGGGTTCAAATGATGACCCTAAACAGTTCATCAATCGTGGAACAATTTCAAGATGGGCAATCTTAACAGTATCAAATGCTTCTGAAATAAGAGCAGGTGAAACAGTTACATTAACCGTTTCCATTAACAATTACACTACTGGCAGTTCTAATGGTAGCTTATCTAATCCTATCAAAGTAGAAAGGCCCGTAACTATTTACACAAACCTTGGAAACATTGAAGGAACATTAATCAATGGTGAATTCACAACCGATTACACTGTTCCTGCAGGTCTAAAAATTATTTCAGCAACTGTTGATAGTGAAACACAAATATTATATGTTGTCACCACTCAGACTAATGTTGAAATTAGTAATATTACTGGATTAATGGGAGACAGGTTAAATTATGTCATTGCGGTTTCAACTAATGATGGATCCATTGTCAATACTGGTAATGTTGAATTATACTTCGGCGATGACTTGATTGCAACAATCCCTGTTTATAATGGACAGGCTGAAGATACAATCCTCATCAATAAGCAAACAGGTATTTACACCATTACCGCAAAATACATTGATCCGACTGAAGAGTTTGCCAATAATGAGGCAACAGCCACATTAAATGTAACCGGAATCGACAATGTGGTTACTTCTGAAACATTCGCCAAATTCTTTGACAGTGAAGGCAAAATGTTGGATGACCTTCCATTCGACGAACTGTACTTCGAGGGCACATTTGAAAACATGGGCGTAATCACCATAGGAAAACCTATTAAGCTTACTGGAAGAAACGCTCAATTTAAGGACACAGTTTTCAAAATCGATGCAAATGATGTGGTCTTAAACAATGTATCTATCGAACTAAGCCAAAGATTTGACAAAACAGATGGTGCAGCAATATACATTGGCGGAAACAATGTGGTTGTTTCAAACAGCAACATCACCTACAACGCTCCGGACAATGTACAAAGCTATGCTATTGAAGTGGATGTTGCCAAGAATGTGAAAATCATCAACAACAACATCAACTACACAGCCAAATCAGACGGTACAGTCAAGACAATTGCAATCAATGCACTCGATTCCGATAACCTTGTTGTTGAAAACAACGTATTGAATGCAAACGTTCCATCCGTTGACCTTGACTATTCAGCATATCCAATTGTGGGCTATAAATCTCAAGGGGTGCACATTGAGAAAAGTAACAATGTGTCATTCGACAAAAACGACATTACAGTCAATTATGGCAATGCAGCAGGATACGCCGATACAATCTATGCTGTTCACTTTGAAGACAGCAACAATTCAAGAGTCACCAACAACGGCATTGAATTGAACGGCCACAACTATGCATACGGATTGGTTACCAATTATTGTGAAAACATTACAATTTCAGGCAATGACATCAAGTCCAATTCCGATGACCATTATGCAGCGGGTTTACAAGTGGGCGGCAAATCAACAGCTTCCGTAGACAACAACAACATTTCAGCCAAATCAAATGAGGTTGTCTATCCTGTATACCTCGACGATTGGCAAATGGGCGGTGAAGTAAATCTCACCAACAACAACATCAAAGGAGAATCCGATACAGTATACGGAGTATACGTAGAAGAGGACAAAGTGCTGATTTCCGGAAACACTATTGAAACTGTAGGAAACCACGTTTACGGTGTAGTGACCCATCAAACCGATGCGGTAATCGATGGAAACGACATTAACGCAACAGGTAGGGATGTCGGAGATATTGTATCCCCTCAAAGTGGCGTCAATGAAAACACAACCGGTATCATTGTCAGTGAAGGCAAAGCCGAAATCACAAACAACAATGTTGTAACTACTGGAAAATCCACCATAGCTGCAATCAACACAAATGCAACAATCAAAAACAATGGATTGACTGCAAATGGCACAACTGCTGATGACAGTATTTCAAGCGTGAATTCCACTGTTGTCACATCAGGAAACACTGCAGCTAAGGACAAGGATGCTCCAACAACTCCTGTTGTCAAAATCACCGGCAAGAACAATGCTAAGGTTGACTATGGATTCACATACAGTGTACGTGTAACCGAAGACGGAAAATCCGTAGGTGCTGGTAAAGTTGTAACTCTTAAGATAGCTGGAAAAACATTGAAAGCAAAAACAGATAAGAACGGTTATGCTAAATTCACTTTAGCAGTAAAACCTAAAGCCTATACCGTAACCGTAACATACAACAAGGTTTCACAAAAGTATAAGGTAACTGTCAAAAATGTTATTAAGGCTAAAAACTTGAAAGTCAAAAAATCAGCTAAAAAACTTAAAGTTAAAGTAACTTTAAAAACATCTGCTAAAAAACCTATTAAAGGTAAGAAAGTAGTTCTTAAAATCAAAGGCAAAAAATACAAAGCAAAAACCAATAAGAAAGGTGTTGCTACATTTAAAGTCAAAAAGAACTTACTTAAAAAACTCAAAGCAGGTAAAAAATACAAATACCAAGTTACCTATGGTAAGGATACCGTGAAAAAAACATTAAAAGTTAAAAAATAGGGATTTCAAATCTCTATTTTCTTTTTTTATTTTTTTTCGGAGGAATGAAATTGATTAGACATCATAAATTATTGTTGATTGGGCTGTTGGTCTTGATATTCATTATTCCGTCAAGTCATGCGATGGAAAACCAAACCAATGATTTGACCGAAATTGAGGATGTTCAAACAGCTATTTCAATGGTTGATGAAGATACTTTGGCTGCAAGTAATGACTATTATTTCAATTCATCACTGGAAGACGACAATGGTGATGGAACCTCTCAAAATCCATATAAATATCTGACTGCAGAGAGGATTAAGGGAAACTGTAACATTCACCTGACTGACGGTGAATACGTTTTGGACGATTCAAAGACAATTGAAAAGGTAAATATCATCGGATCCACTCCGACAAAAACGGTCATTAAATATGATGGAGTAGGATTCACTGTTAACTCATTCTTATCTTTAACCAACGTTACATTAACCGACATGTCAATAACCAATCATGGAAGCGTTAATGCGACAAATTCAATTTTTAATTATGGATATGGTAGTAAGGCGGACAGTTATGGAAACAATTACGGTGGAGCAATCTACACATCAGACGCCAATGCCAATTCCAAAGTGACAATAGCAAACTGCACATTCAATGAGGGATATGCCGTTTATGGCGGAGCGATTTACATGGGCGCAGGTTACTTGAGCATATCAGATTCACAATTCATCAATAACTATGCATATAACTTCGGCGGAGCCATAGCATGTGAAAACACATTGAACGTGGCAGTTTCAAAATCAAAATTCATCAGGGCTTATTCCATAGATGATGCGGGAGGTGCAATATATGTCAAGTCATCTCCAGTCACAATAAGCTACTGCGATTTCGTAAAATGTTCCGCAACATTTGGAGGAGCGATAACAACTCTCAATGGTGATGTGAGGCTGAATCATGTCACTGTCGTCAACAGTTCCGCAAAATGGGATGGCGGAGCTATTTATCATATGTACGGCAAGTTCTCTTCAACAAACGGATATTACAATAACAATTCAGCAAGAAACGGTGGAGCAATATATATTGACAATTCATCAGATTTGCTGTTGATATCCAACATTTTTGAAGGAAACGAGGCAAACATCCAGGGCGGTGCAATATTTTCACTCCTGAATAACTTACGCCTATCACTAACAGGAAACACTTATAAAAACAATAATGCGCCGATAAATAAGGATTACTTCGACACTTCAGACCTAAATGCAAATATTGGAAACGGAAACTATACCAATTATTTAATATCTGATGAGGAGATAATCGATATTCCAAGCCGTTACAGCCTGGTGGATGATGGATTTGTAACCATGGTGAAAGACCAGCAGTCAAGCGGTAACTGTTGGGCATTCACAGCAATGGCAGTTCTGGAATCCTGCCTTAAAAAAGCGACAGGAATGGAATTTGACCTTTCAGAGGAAAACATGAAAAACCTCATTGCACTTTATTCCGATTACGGATGGAAAATGGACACCAATGAAGGAGGATACGATTCCATGCCGTTCGGATATTTTGCAAGCTGGCTTGGTCCTGTCAACGAATCATCTGATGTGTTCGACGACAAATCAGTTCTGTCCCCTGTTTTAAGCAGCATCTTGCACATCCAGAACATATTGTTCTTAAAAAGGGACAACTACACGGACAATGATGCAATAAAGACTGCAATATTGAAATATGGGGCTGTCGGAACATCCATTTACTTTGACACATATTACCTGAACAACGGCAAGGACTATTTCACATGGGCATTATACCCATCAAACCATGCTGTTACAATTGTCGGATGGGACGACAACTATTCAAGGGACAACTTCTATTTCGGAAGCTATGCCGACGGCGACGGGGCATGGATTGTAAAGAACAGCTGGGGCCCTAATTGGGGAGACAACGGATACTTCTATGTCTCATATTATGATGAATCCTTTGCAAAGCCAGGTGTTGAGGGAATAGCCTACACTTTCGTTTTAAATGACACTGTCAAATATGATAAGAACTATCAATATGACATTGCCGGAAAAACAGACTATCTGCATGACGACAGGACTGAGGTCTGGTACAAGAACAAGTTCACAGCCGGCGGAAACGAAATCCTCTCCGGCGTTTCAACATACTTTGAGAAGTTAACCAACTGGACAGTGTCCGTTTATGTAAACAGTGTTTTGATGACAACAAAAAGCGGAAGTTCACAGGCGGGGTATTACACCTTCCATCTTGATGATATCGTTCCGTTGTATGCCGGTGATGTCTTTGAGATAGTGTTCAACACTACCAGTGACAGGTTATCCAGTGTTCCGATTTCCGAGATTGCAGCACTCAACAAGGCCATTTATTATCCTGAAATATCTTATGTAAGCTATGATGGTGTTAACTGGCAGGATCTTTTCTATCTGTCAAAAACATATGCGTTGCATACATACAAGTCACAAGTGGCATGCATCAAGGCGTTTACTGTGCTGGCGGATTACAATACCACAACAACAGTAAGCGTTGCCAATGGCACTATTGAGATAAGTGTTGAAGATCAGTTCAACAATCCCGTTAAATCAGGTGAGGTCAGCGTCAATATAAACGGCAATGTCCAAGTCTTCAAGGTGGATGACGGAAAGGTTGAAGTGCCGATTGATTTATTAGATGGAATATATGACATTGATGTATCATATAATGGAGATGATTACAATTCCTCCCAGAGCAGTTATGAGTTGGAAATCCTGTTGAATGTGGAATTGGCCAAGAATAATGTTTATACCTACAATTCAGATTACAGAATTGTTTTATCCGACCAGTTCGGCAATCCGATTGTGGGAAAGACAATGATTTTAAACTTAAACAATGAACAGTATAATCTGACAAGCGATGCTGATGGATCAATTACATTCAATATAAGATTGAAGGTTGGAAAATATGATTTGGTCCTTATAAATCCTGTTAACAACGATAATGTTTCCCAAGTGATTCAGATTTCTCCTCGCTTGAGCGACAATCAAAATATTGTCATGTACTATGGGGCAAATAACGTCTTTAGGGTCAGAGTTTATGGCGACAACGGAAATGTCCTTAAAGGAGAGTCCATCAAAATCATGATTGGTGGAAAGTCATACACTGCCAAAAGCGATAAAAACGGCTTTGCCAGTGTCCAATTGAATAAGTTGGCAGCTAAAACATACTCCGTAACTGTTGATTATAAGGGATTCAAGGTTTCCAATAAAATAAAAATCAAGCCTACACTAACCGCCAAGAACAAGTCAATTAAAAAGGGCAAGGTTTTAACATTTACTGCTAAACTTGTCAATTCCAAGGGAAAGGCTTTGAAAGGTAAAAAGATTACATTTAAAATCAAAAACAAGAAATACACCGCAAAAACCAATAAGAAGGGCATTGCCAAAATCAGAGTCAAGAAACTTAAGGCGGGAAAATACACCATCAAAACAAGCTATGGCAAGGTTAAGATTTCAAATAAAATCACTGTGAAGAAATAGATGTAAATTTATTTCTTTTTTTCTTTTCATAGCAGAATTGGTATTTCGAGTAATACTTTTTTAAAGTATACGTTTTTTTATTTTTCATTCAATTTTTTTCATGTATCAATAAATTTCAATTCCCAATTTTGCAGGTTCTTTAATTATTTTATTCTAAAACTTAAACCATATTCAATTTTAATTACAAAATTAAATTATAATCTTTTTATATTATTAAAAACAATATTAAAGTGTACATGTTTTTAAGTTAATGTTAAAATTAACTTATTTTTAAATTTAATCTATGTATAGGAAAATTTGGTGTGATAATAAATGAATGACAAAATGAGATTGGGTTTAATTGCAGCTGTTTCAATTATACTCCTGTTTATTTTATCATTATGGATTTCAACAACACCTGCTGATGCAGATAACTCTGTCAGATTCGGTATATTAACTTTATTACCGCCACTTGTTGCTATTATATTGGCATTCATAACAAAAGAGACAGTTTTATCCCTTTTCATCGGTGTATTCGTTGGAGAATTCATGTTATGTTCAAATGATTTGAATATCATTTCCACAATAGTCAACGCATTCCTAAACTTAGGTTCACAAGTCATCAGTTGTATGGCTGATCCTTGGAATGCAGGTATTATTCTTCAATGTCTACTTATTGGTGGGGTAATCCAGCTGATAACAAAAATGGGTGGGGCAAAAGCTCTTGCAGACGCATTTGCTAAAAGAGCAGACACTCCAAGAAAAGCTCAATTATTCACATGGATTTTAGGTTTATGTGTATTCTTTGACGATTATGCAAACTCCCTTATTGTAGGTCCTATTATGAGACCTGTTATGGACAAACTTAAAGTATCAAGAGAAAAATTAGCGTTTGTTGTGGACGCAACTGCAGCTCCTGTAGCGGGAATTGCAATCATTTCAACATGGATTGGATTAGAAATTAGTTTAATCGCTGCTGGTTTCCAATCAGTCGGTGTAACTAACGTAACAGGATTCGGAATATTCTTGCAGACTATTCCATACAGATTCTATAACATATTTATCTTAATATTTATCGTAATATCTGCACTTACCTTATACGAATTCGGTCCAATGAAAAAAGCAGAACAAAGAGCACGTGCTAGAAAAGAAGATGAAGAGATTATCGTTCCTGAAGCTCCTGGATTTGATGAAGTCAAACCTGTTGAAGGAGTCAAATTATCCGTTTGGAATGCGATTATTCCTATTGGAACCTTAATCATAGGTGCATTAATTGCATTCTACTGGAGTGGATACACCACCATTCTAGGTGGAGAAGACCAAGCTCTCATAACTTTAATGCAAACTGCTCCTTTATCATTTGATGGTATCTTCCAGGCATTATCTCAATCCGATGCATCCGTAGCATTGTTCCAAGCAGCATTATTAGCTTCCATTGTAGCAATCGTAATGGCTGTCGGTGAACAAATCCTAACCATCGAGGACGCTATCTCCGAGTGGATTGGTGGTATGAAAACCATCGTTATTACCGGTGTAATCTTGCTTCTCGCTTGGTCCTTAGGTGGAGTTATCGGTGAAGTCGGTACCGCTGATTACCTTGTAGGTATTCTAAGCAGTACAATTCCTGCATGGATTGTTCCTTCATTGATCTTTATTTTAGGCGCTTTGATTTCATTTGCAACCGGTACTGCATACGGTACCATGAGTATCTTAATGCCTTTGGCTATTCCTTTAGCATGGGCTGTAAGTACTGGTGACATGAGCTTTACAATCGTTTGTACAAGTGGTGTATTGACTGGTGCGATTTTCGGGGACCACTGTTCACCGATTTCCGATACAACAATTCTCTCATCCATGGGAACAAGTTGTAACCACATTGATCACGTTCAAACACAAATCTATTACGCTATCTTTGTAGCTATTGTAGCTGTAGTATTCGGATACATCCCAGCAGGATTCGGTGTCCCATGGTACGTCTGTGGTGTAATGGGTATTATTGTAATGTTCATCGGACTTAGAATATTAGGTGAAAAAGTAGATTTTGATGAAGCTGAGGAAGTATCCTCATAACTTCATTCTTTTTTTTATTTTTAAATTTTTTAGGCTGCACAGGAAAACTTATTTTTCCAGCACAGCTATGTAATCCATTCTTTTTTTCAGTAACGGGAACCATGTGAATAATCTATAAATTGGTTTGTAGACATTGACTCCATCAAAGAGGTTAACGTCCTTGACCCATCTGAAATGTCTGTTTAATCCGGTCAGTTCCCTGCCGCTTTTAAGTCCCCAGATAAATTCGGAATTTGTCTCCTCAACTGAGACCTCTTTTGTATTTTCAACTGAAACCGGAGGCATGATTTCGGTAAAAATGGTGCATGAGTCGAAATTGTCATCAATGATTCTTAAAATCTCGGAATTGTCCTGTTCGGTAAGGTACATTGTCAATCCTTCAATGATGAACAGCATATCTTCACTTGCCTCGATTTCACTCGCCCACTTTGAATCCATTGCTGAGTATGCAAGTGTGGTGACTCTTTCTGTATCCGGCAGGTATTCCAGTCTGAATTTGGCTGAATTTTCCAAATCCACATTGTACCATTTGATTTTGCCGTTGTCTAACCTGTTGAAACGGGTGTCCATTCCTGAAGCGATATTTACTATTGTGCAGTCAGGATGTTTGCTTATGTATTCGCTTACCATGCTGTCAAGAACGATTGTCCTTCCAATCACTCCCATTTGCATCATCTTGTCTTTTTCGGCCATTGTGAAATCATAATCTATTTTTGATATTACTTCAATGGCCTTGCTGTCATAGAATTTGTGATTCTTTTCTTGTGAGTGCTTCGCTTTTGTGTATATTGTCAAAAGCATGGTTTTTTCTACGCCTTCTAAATTCATATAATTTTTCCTCCATAATTGGATTGTTATTTCATGTTATATGTTGGAAAATATAGTATATAAATTTTTAGGCATGCCTAAATTTTTAATAGTAATGGTCACAGATATCCTTATATGTACAGAATTTGCATAAAAACTGGGGTTTTGCATAAAAGTTTCCCTTATTTACCTCACTTCTAACAAAATAAAACGTGTCGATTGCCTCATCGATTTCACGGGAATGCAGAAACTTGCGTTTGTTTTCCTCATCACACACATCAAGCAATCTCAAACGGCCGTTTTTGGTGAAGAACACACCAACTGTTGAAACATTCCTTTCATAGACATTCTCTACAAGAAGCTTGTAATAGCATAACTCCCGACGGTATTTGGAAAAGGAACTGGAATTGCCTGTCTTGTAGTCGATAACAATCAAATCCCCGTTTTCATCTTCAAGAATGATGTCGCAGATACCGGAAAAGCGGTGTTCCTCATCTAGGAGGTACTCTTCCTGGCTGTAAAGCTTGTAGTCCCCATCAACGAACACTTCCTTGAAGAACAATCCAAGATTTTCGATGTGGTTGGCCAGATCATAACTCAGGTCAAGCTCATGGGCGATTTTAAACAGTTCATTGTCAATGTCGACATTGTCTAGGTCATCCCCAAACTTGTCGGCAAATTTCTCGGCTATCAAATGGACGTCGCTGCCTAGAGCCATGTATTTGTTCGGTTCGGATTCAATCTCATCGATGTATTGGAATTTGAACTCAAGTGGACATTTCAAGTAGGTGTTGATTTTTGATTTAGATAATTTCATAAATTTTATTCCTTACTTTTTGTAGTTTGCTTTCTTTGTTGAAACTGTCAACGCATTTTTCAAAGCGTGTGGCATTTTTTGATTTGATTGCACAGTTGAACATGTGCCTGTATTCATCTTTCAGATTATTTGCAAAAAAGTCATCGCTTTCCCACTTGTCCTTATTTTTGAGATACTCATATTTGATCCTTTCAAAGAATTCCTCCTTTTGGGAGGGGTCGGCCTGTTTGAATATGTTGTAGATATTGTGGAATATCCTGTAGTAGAGCGCTCCCTTATGTTTAGGATGATTGAACTGGGAGCAAAGGTCAAGCAGCAGGTTGGTGATTTCAATTGTGTCAAGCGATTTTACCGTTAGATGCGTTGATGTCGAATCCGGTCTTTGGCGGCGGTTGTATAGGAACTCATCATAAAAGAGGATTCTATCGGCTTTAAATATTGCATGTGTGAAGAAAACATTGTCTTCAAACAAAAGCCCTTCTGGAAATCTAATTTCCTCAATGAATTCTCTCTTAAAGATATTTCCAGGGCTACACACGCACAAATCAAGTGCCATATCTCTGACATCATCATAATTGAATGCATCTTCACCAACACGGTCTTTTAAGTAGGGCATGGTGTAGTATTCGTCGTTTATCCTTTCGCCTGTCTCCCCATTGAAGTTGCTTATCTTGAATATGATGAAATCGGCATTCTTTTCAATGTTCAAATCGTACAGCCTTTCAAGTGCGTCCAACTCAAGGGTGTCGTCACCGTCAATAAAATAGACATATTCTCCCTTGGCATATTCAAGGGCGGTGTTTCGCGCATTTCCTATTCCCTTGTTTTCCTGTGAGATGATTTTCACTCTTGAATCTTTGCTTTCATACTCCTTTAGAATATCAAGAGAACCGTCGGTTGACCCGTCATTGACGCATATTATTTCAATGTCTTCAAGGCTTTGATTGACAATGCTGTCTAGACATTCACTCAAATAGTCTTCAATATTGTAAACTGGAATAACGACGGATATTTTCATCATAAAACACCTAATCTGTAAAGGATAGTATAACAATAATTTATTTAATGTTTAATGTATATATTATTAATTACAATTAATTTTGTGGAGAGTAGTTAAATGAAAATCATAGCACTTCAAGCAAGTCCACGTAAAGGTGGAAATTGTGACGTATTAATGGATGAAATGATAAAAGGAATTGAAGAAAACGGCGGGGAAGTAGTCAAATACTACCTTGAAGATAAGGAAATCGCACCATGTAAAGCATGCATGTACTGTGCTGAACACCCTGAATGCGTAAGGGCAGACGACGGTAACGAAATCATCGACGCATTGGTTGACGCTGATGGAGTAATCTTTTCAACTCCAATCTATTACGGACAAATGTCCGCTCAAGGTAAATTAATCATAGACAGGTTCTATGCAATCGGCCAAAACCCCGATAAGAGCTTATCCGGTAAAGCGGCATTAATCTTCACTGAAAACCAACCTGAAGGGACTTACGAACAATACATTGAATTAACCAAATTCTCACCATTCACTTTCATGGGATATGAAGTGCTTGGACATGTGGATGCGGGCAGTGCAGGTCCTGCAGGTATTGTTGCAGAAGAGCAAGAAGACAAACTAAAAGAAGCTTATGAATTAGGTTTAAAATTCTAAACCTATTCATTACTATTTTTTTAAATTAAAGATAATATGGGTCTAGGTTCACTTTTCAGAAGGGGTAAAAAGGAAAGCAAGGAAGAGGTTGTGGAGCAATGCCACATTGACATCAACACTGACGAGTGCGGAGGATGTGAGAAATGTGCTATTGCATGTCCAAACAATGTCCTGCAGATAATCGATGATGCATGTTCCGTAAGGGATGCGCAGGTCTGCAAAACATGCAGGGTTTGCGTTGCGATTTGTCCCAACGACTGCATTACAGTTAACTGATGTTTTCACGGATAGTGTCGATGAAGCTTCTATCCTCTAATTTAATTATTTTTGTTACCTTGTCTGACTTTCTGACTTTAATGGTGTCTCCGTTGAACACCTCTATTTCCTGTCCGTCATACAGCACGTAACACTGGGTGTTTCTTCTAATTTCGGTTATTTTCAGTTCCACTTCGGAATTGTCGGAAATGATTATGCTCCTGTTGATGATTGTGTGTGGAGCTATTGGTGTAAGAGTTATTATCTCGGCGGTAGGATCGACAATAGGGCCGCTGCATGAGAGGTTGTATGCGGTTGAGCCTGTTGGTGTGCATACAAGGATTCCGTCGGCGGTGTATGAGTTGATCACTTTTCCATTGATTATCGCATCGAATCTGACAACCCCGAATATGTTCTTTGAGATTGCTATCTCGTTCAGCGATTCAGGTATCCCAATCACCTCGCCGGTTGTCCTGATTATTTCACCTTCAAGCATCATCCTGTCCTCGATGTAAAAGTTGTCATTAATGATGTCTTTCAAGGCCTTTTCAACATCCTGCGGATTGATTTCGGTAAGATAACCTAATGTTCCGGTGTTGATTCCTAGTATTGGCTTTTGTGATGATAGTCTAGCGGTTTTCAGAAATGTTCCGTCCCCTCCAATGGAAAAAAGGATATCACATTCATGGACATCACTTGCTATTTCAATCTTAAGGCTTTCAGCCAGCTTGATAATCTGCTCTTTTGTCTGAACTGATTTCTGATTCTCGCTGTCAAGATTAATGAAGATTTTCATAATGATAATTAGATGTTAATTTCTAATAAATTTTTACATTAATAATTAATAAAAAGAGCTGTGATTATTATAGGGGTTGCCAAAATCAAATTAATATATTCAATCAAATCTTTAAGATTATGGTATTAAAAAAGAAAAAAAGAAAATATGAATTTAGTCATCTACACTAAATCATAATTTTACTTCATCGGCATTTAAAACTTGAATTTCCATATTTTCAACAAAGTCTGCGCTTTCGCCACCAAAATTTTGGAAGTGAGGTGAAGCCATATGTTTTTGCAAAGCTTCAGGAGATTCCCATTTTTCAACAAAAGTCAAGGTGTCGTCATCTGTTGATTGTAATAATTGGTAGTCAATATTACCTTCTTCAGATAAAGTGGTTTCAATTAACTCTTGTGAAATTTCGACAATGGTATCCCTACAACCTTTTTTTGGTGTAATTTTTGCTAAAACAACAATGAAACTCATTGATAATCACCAATTAATTATATTTTTTTCATGTTACTTAAATAATTAGTAAAAAAAGTAAGATATTTATTACATTTTTGAACAGTGATTTTTTCATAAAATACATTAATTAAAAAACAAATATATTTATTCAGTAAAAAAATTTTGGAGAAAGAAGATGATATATTCAACAGAAGTAGAAAATATGTGTCCTGTTCGCAAAGGTGCAAATCATGACCCTGCTCCAATACCTGAAGAGGGTAAATGGGTTAAAGCAAAACAAATCGGAGACATTTCCGGTTTCACTCATGGAATTGGATGGTGTGCACCACAGCAAGGATGCTGCAAATTAACATTAAACGTTAAAGAAGGCATTATTGAAGAGGCATTGGTGGAAACATTGGGTTGTTCTGGAATGACCCACTCAGCCGCTATGGCCGGTGAAATACTTGTCGGAAAAACAATCCTTGAAGCATTGAACACCGACCTTGTATGCGATGCAATAAACACAGCAATGCGCGAACTGTTCCTACAGATTGTTTACGGAAGAACCCAATCCGCATTTTCAGAAGGCGGCCTTCAGATTGGTGCCGGACTTGAGGATTTGGGAAAAGGTCACAGAAGCCAAGTTGGAACAATCTACTCAACAAAGGAAAAAGGTCCGAGATATCTGGAACTCACTGAAGGATATATCACTGAAATTGGCCTTGATGAGGATAATGAAATCATAGGTTACAAGTACATCAACCTGGGAGTAATGTTGGATGCCATCAAAGATGGTGTTGACCCATTGGAAGCAATTGAAAAGGCAACAGGTCAATACGGAAGATTTGATGATGCAGTTAAAAAAATAGATCCAAGGAGTGAATGAATATGAGTTTATTTGAAAGTTATGAAAGAAGAATCGACCAGATCACTCCAGTCCTTGAAAAATATGACATCAAAGACCTTGAAGAGGCAAAACAAATATGTCTCGATAAAGGATTTGACCCATACGAAATTGTTAAGGGCGTACAGCCAATCTGCTTTGAAAATGCATGCTGGGCATATACCTTAGGTGCAGCAATAGCAATTAAACAGGGATGCACAAAGGCTTCCGATGCCGCAAAGGCTATAGGTGAAGGGCTACAGGCATTCTGTATTCCTGGAAGTGTTGCAGATGACAGGCAAGTTGGTTTAGGACATGGTAACCTTGCATCAATGTTATTGAGTGATGAAAGTGAATGTTTCGCATTCCTTGCAGGTCACGAAAGTTTTGCAGCCGCTGAAGGAGCTATCGGAATCGCAAACTCCGCAAATGAAGTTCGTGAAAAACCATTAAGAGTAATATTGAACGGACTCGGAAAGGATGCTGCATTAATCATTTCAAGAATCAACGGATTCACTCATGTTGAAACTGAATTTGACTACTTCACAGGTGAAGTGAAAGTAGTTAAGGAAAAGGCATATTCAGATGGTGAAAGGGCGAAGGTCAGATGTTATGGTGCCGATGATGTGCGTGAAGGTGTGGCAATCATGCATTTGGAAGGTGTTGACGTATCAATTACCGGTAACTCAACCAATCCTACACGTTTCCAACATCCTGTAGCTGGAACATATAAGAAAGAATGTATCTTGCAAGGCAAGAAATACTTCTCCGTAGCTTCAGGTGGAGGAACAGGAAGAACCCTGCACCCTGATAACATGGCAGCGGGTCCGGCATCCTATGGTATGACCGATACCTTAGGCCGTATGCACTCAGACGCTCAATTTGCAGGATCATCATCCGTACCTGCCCATGTGGAAATGATGGGATTGATTGGTATGGGTAACAATCCTATGGTTGGAGCTAGCGTGGCTGTCGCTGTAGCTGTTGAAAAAGCAATGAAATAGTGAAATAATCATATTTCACTTAATTATTTTTTTTAGGAAGAATTTTCATGTCAACAATGTGGGGATTAACAGTAAGGGGAATTTGCGAACATGACGGCAAATTTCTGCTTTTGAAGGTCCGCTCCAAATCTGCTCATGATGCAGGCAAATGGGAAATTCCAGGTGGAAAGGTTAAGAAATGCGAGTTTTTCGATAATGCCTTGAAAAGGGAATACCTTGAGGAAACAGGTTTGGAAATAGATATCGTTTCATTATACAATGTAGTTAGAAATGACTATACCGCATGCAAAACATCCGAAGAGGTAAAATCAATTCAATTGATCATGAAGGTCACTTGCGAGAGCGAAGATGTCAAAATAAGTGAAGAGCATGATGAATTCGGATGGTTTAGCCAGGAAGAAGTTGATGCAATGATTGATGAAGGCCTATTGACACCGCCTGCAGCCAATGCATTTAAAAAATAAGAAAAATAAAATAGTAAAAACTATTTTATTCTTTTTTTGAAGATTATTACGGTTGAAGTTGATAGACGCATTTTCCATCGCCCATTGAGTAACACATAATCTCATCGATGTTCAAGTCAAAATTGAAATACATGTTGAATAGCTTTTCCAGCATTCCCTTTTCAAGATAACAGCTTGGTTTTCCAATTATCGCTGAGTCTTTTGATTCAAAACAGTCTGTACATGTTATTTCAATATTATTGTTAATGTTGAAGGTTAATTCTCCCAGATTGTTTTTAAGCCAGTATTTTGAAATGTTTTTGGTGAATGTATCTAAATCGTCATCCTTAAGTTGGCTGAATAGGTATTCCCCAATATGGTTGCCGATTTTTTGAAGTACGGGGGATATGTCCATTCCAAATTCAAGCAATAATGATTTGCAGGTGTGTGTTAAGAGAATTATGTATTCCACATCGCCTTTTTCAATGAATTCATCGATTAATGATTTGGTTTGGTCTTTTTTTAGGGTTTTTGTGTTGTTGGTATTTATTGATCCTAGAAAATCGGAGTTTAAATAGAAAATCTTTTTTCTATTGTCTGTTAGGTCGGCCTTGTAGTTTACTATGCCTTCCTTTCTTAAATCCCTTAAATGCATGGAGATACTTGCCTTTGATTTCTTTGTGTTTTCCACAATGTCTTCGAAATTCATTTCGCCGTGTCTTAACAACTCTAGAATCTCATATTTCATTGGACTTTTTATTATGTCTATATTTACCATTGGTGAATTTGTTTTGTTTTCATTTAAGATTATTTGTATTGGGTTTGAGGTAGTCATAATTAGCCTCCTTGAATTAGAACTACATTCAAAAATCACAATTGCAAGTAACTATTAAGTCTTTAATTATATATAAACCTTTGTTTTATTCTTTAAAGTTCGTTTAGATTAATCTTAATTGTTAAAATTAAAAAATACTAAAATTTTGTTAAAACTAATCTTAATCAAATAGTTCTATCAATTAATTTCATGAAACTGTCAAGGAAAATTGAGAAAAAAGAGGTGATGGGTTTAATCAATATTAAGTAATTTGGCCGCATTTTCGTAAAGTATTTGTGACCTTTCGCTGTCAGTCAAATCAAGTTTGTTGAAGTACTCCATTTCACTGACTGACTCCCACATTGGATAGTCTGTGCCCCAAAGCACCCTGTCGCTGCCATAGGTATGAATCAACTTGACGGCGGTTTCCGGTGAGAGATCATATAGGCTGGAGCATAAGTCGACATAAAGGTTAGGTGTGCCTGCCAGCTTTTCTGTTGCCTCCTCCCAAATGCTCCATCCGGCAAAATGGGCGCCAATAAAAGGAATTTCAGGGAATTCATCTAAAAACGGCTTAATCTGTTCGGGATTTGAATAGTTGTATCTGAAATCTCCGCAGTGAACAAGCATAGGGACCTTGCCGTCACGGACCACTTCGCCTATCTTAAATGCACGCTCCTCATTCATTGCAAAGCGCTGGAAATCCGGGTGTAGCTTAACGCCTTTAAGGCCCAGTTCAATCAAGTAATCAAAATCTCCTTGAATGTCATCGCTATCTGGATGGAGGGTTCCGAAACCTGTAAACAAGTCAGGACGTTCTTTTACGGTATCTGCAATGAACTCGTTAATGGATTCTACCTGCTTTGGTGTTGTTGCAACGGAATGAATAAGATAATGTGTCACTCCAACCTTTCCGCCATCACGCAATAATCCTTCGACTGTACCGTCCAATGACATGTTCAAGTCGTAAAAGTCTCTAATTCCAAGCACTGCTTTGTTTGCGATTTTTTCCGGGTAAATGTGACAATGTGCATTTATAATTTTTTGCATGTAATTAAACCACCTAATAACAATCTAGTTATTAATTTTTAATTTTATCAATAATGTATTTAATTATTTGAACTGTAATATATTTTTCCACTTTTGCATGAACTTTAATATAAGTCTTTACCAGTATACAGATTCTCTTCAGTGTATATCCTAATCAATCTGTCAACCAAATCATCATACATCAGTCTGTGACCGACTGCTCCTCCCTGAGCGGTTTTAACGTTGTTCAATGATTTGTCTGCAAATTCATTGGAGTTGTTGATGATGTACCACATTCCATGTGGAGTGTAGATGAACAGTTCCCCCTCACCGTCATCGGCACCGTTCTTGTAGCTGTCACGAGGGTCGTATATCTTTGTTGAGTGAACCGCAAGCCTTGACAGGTCCTGTTCAGGGCGTGTTCCTGTCCTTTCAAACAGCAATTTCAGCCATTCATATGACTTGTCTATGAGATTTGACTTTTTGATAGGGTCTGCAAATGCCTCTTTGACCTTGTTCTGACGTTTTTCCAGGGTGTTTGTGATTCCAAGGATTTCCTCAACTTTGGCAACATCCTTTTCAAGGCATCTCCATCCTTCAGGCCTTCCTGTAACCTGAACGTTGCCCTCTACGAAATCCATTCTTTTGAATTTTCTGAAATAGGGTTTCACCTTTTCGAATTCCTCATCGGGGATTTTTTGGTTAAGGCCGTATAGGTAGCCGTATTCGTTAGCGTCATAGCATTTTGTCTCAAGCTTCAATTCTTCTTCTGCCATTTTATCAACTCTTTAATAATATATATTGTTCATGTTAAAATATAAAGATGTAATCTCCTTAAACAATTTAGTATATTTTGTTGTTTTATATTAATTTTATCCAATTTTTAATTAATTTTTTTGCCATTATGCTAATTATTTTTTCTTTTCGTAAGTTATTTTTATATTAAAAGCCAATATTAAACCATGGTAAAGGTTAGTATTATAGGATCAACTGGTATAATAGGAAAAAATGTTGCATTCACTCTTGCACGTGAAGACACAGTTGATGAGATTGTTATGTTTTCAAGACCTGAAAGTGTTGATAAGGCCAAGGGAGAGACTTATGATATGTACGATGCGCTGGCTGCACGTGATATCGACTGCAGACTGACTCCCTCATGTGATTTCAATGACCTTACAGGCTCACACATTATTCTTATTGCGGCAGGCATTCATCGGGAAAAGGGAATGAAAAGGTTGGATCTTGCAATTCCTAATGCGGAAATAGTCGCTTACTATTCCCAAAAGATTGCCGAATATGCTCCGGATTCAATTATATTGGTTGCAACTAACCCTGTGGATGTTATGACCACAGTGGCACTGAAGGCTTCTGGATTCAAGAAAAGCAAAGTCATTGGTGTCGGAAACCATTTAGATTCATTAAGGTTAAAGAATTATTTCTCAAGGCAAATAGATATTAACAGTTCAGAAGTTCATACAAGGGTTATAGGTGAACATGGAGACCATATGGTCCCTCTTTTAAGTTCAACAACCATTGGGGGTATTCCACTCAAGTATTTCGTGGAATATGTTGACCTGGACATCAGGGCTCTTGTGGAACAGCTAAAAAATGCCGGTAATACCATTATTTCTAAAAAGGGAGCGACAGAATACGGTCCCGCTTTCGCTATTTCCAATTTAATGTCTACAATTATAACAGATTCTCATAAGGTTTTGACTGTTAGTAGTTTTCTTGATGGGGAAATTGAAAGAGTTGAAGACGTTTCATTAGGTGTCCCGGCTGTCATATCCAAAAAAGGCGTGGCAATGATTGTTCCGATTCATATGAATGACATTGAGAAAAAGGAATTCTATGCTGCGGCAAATACAGTTATGGATGTCACCGATGAGGTTTTGGCTCACCTTGATTTATAGGTGTTATTTTATGGATATTATTAAAAAGTGGACAGAGTCCAGTCTTATTTTAAAAATTATTATTGGTTTAGTCATTGGTGCGAGTTTGGGACTTCTTGTTCCTGAATGGAAGATAATTGGATTTCCAGGGGAAATATTTGTAACTGCTCTTAAGTCCATTGCCCCTATATTGGTTTTTGTATTGGTTGCTTCAGCTATTTCTAAAGCACGGTCAGGTATTGGTTCAAGATACAGAACAGTAATCATATTCTATTTGTTCAGTACTTTTCTCTCTGCAATGGTTGCTGTAATGGGAAGTTATCTGTTCCCTGTAACAATTCATTTAACCACTGCAAGTACCGCTACAGCTCCAGGTGCACTTCAGGACGTCATTGGTGGAATGATTTTAAAAATATTTTCAAATCCAATCAAATCCTTGGCTGAAGGGGAATATCTGGGAATTCTATTCTGGTCAATTATTTTGGGAATTGCCTTAAAGATGGTTGCAAGCGACACCACAAAGGACGTTATTACAGATATTGCCGAAGCCGTAACCAAGGTTGTACGTTTCATTATACAGTGTGCTCCTATTGGTATTATGGGTTTGGTGTTCACTTCCGTTTCTCAAAGCGGTTTAAGTATTTTCACTGAATATGGTCAATTAATCTTATTGCTTGTAGGATGTATTGCGTTTGTGGCCTTCGTAACTGATCCTTTGATTTCAGGAATTGCATTAAGACGCAATCCATACCCATTGGTTCTGACATGTCTGCGTGAAAGCGGAATCATCGCATTTTTCTCAAGAAGTTCGGCTGCAAACATTCCTGTTAACATGAATCTGTGTGAAAAGCTTGGAATAGATCGGGATTTCTTTTCAATCAGCATTCCGCTTGGTTCTACAATAAATATGGAAGGTGCGGCAATTACAATCACTGTCATGACTCTTGCGACTTGTCACACTATAGGAATATCCGTTCCATTGCCGGTCACTATCATATTGTGTATTATTTCAACTTTGGCCGCATGCGGTGCTTCAGGTGTCGCCGGAGGTTCTCTATTGCTCATACCTATGGCCTGCTCATTGTTTGGAATAGGTCAGGACATATCAATGCAGGTCGTTGCGGTGGGTTTCATCATCGGCGTTATTCAGGATTCATGTGAAACTGCACTTAACTCAGCAGGGGATGCTTTATTTACTGCGACTGCCGAATATTATAATAGGGCTAAAAATGGCGAGCCCGTCAATTACATGGGTGAGTTTGCAAAAGGTGATTAAATGAAGCTAGTTGTTCAAAGGGTTACTTCCGCCAGTGTTGAGGTTGAAGGTGAAATTGTTGGCGAAATAGATGAGGGATTGATGGTCTTAGTGGGTTTTGGAGAAAATGACACCACAAGAGAGGCCGATTATCTTGCAGGAAAGCTTGCAAAGTTAAGGATCTTTGAGGATGAGAACGGCAGGATGAACAGGTCAGTCAAGGACATTGAAGGCAAGGTTCTTCTAGTCCCGCAATTCACATTGTATGCCCACACCAAAAAGAACAGACCTTCATTCCACAAGGCATTGGCTCCGGATAAGGCAACAGAACTCTTTGATTACTTCACTGAAAAATGCAGTGAGTTGATAGGTGTTGAAACCGGCGAGTTCGGTGCATTCATGAAAGTTAGCCTATTGAACAACGGTCCTGTTACAATTCTACTCGAGAAGGAATTTGAATAATAACAAATTAAATACAAATATTTAAAAACACTTACATCTAAATATATTTTCACTGACTGTTGAGGAAGTGAATAATGCCTACCGATAATTCTAAAGCACTTGAGATTAAACGATTGACCACTCCTTTAACTTTTGATAAATTGAACGCCTATGATAGTGAGGGCAACATCATCAACTGCATTGAAACCATTAATGAAGTGGGATATGTCATAGAACCCAAAGAGGGCATTCTATCAGATGATGAAATCCTGAAATACGCT
Source organism: Methanobrevibacter thaueri (assembly GCF_003111625.1). Lineage (NCBI taxonomy): Archaea > Methanobacteriati > Methanobacteriota > Methanobacteria > Methanobacteriales > Methanobacteriaceae > Methanobrevibacter > Methanobrevibacter thaueri. The sequence goes on from NZ_MZGS01000017.1 coordinate 128,110, forward strand.
CCCAAATCAAAAGCGGCTTCAAAAGTCAGGTTAAAAAACGGTTTTGGAAATTTGTCTGACGCATTGCTTATTCATGATAATCTCATATGGATTTCAGCACTTTATTATGTGATACTGCTATGCTGCAGTGTTGTGATGATGAGCACTGGAAACAAGTATGGGATGCTCCTGATTCTGATTTTGGCCATCATTCCATTGATATACATGTATCGCGTTTTCAATCTGAACAATTATCTTGGAAGTAATGCCAAAAGGCAGGAAAGGCCCAAATCAGATAACGTCGGAAAAACCGGCTCAATTCATGATTCCGTTGATGTGGACATGGGTGTTCCATCATTGAAGAGATATGAAAATGAAATCAATAACCTGAAGGTCCTCTTTGACATCAAGGAGGGAGTGGTTAGGGATTTGATTAAAAAACGATTTGCTCCTCCGCAGATAACATATGACAGATTCATTGCTATAATAGACTCTTCACACAAGATGTTCTATAATCAGGCCGATGCAGCAACTAACATCATTCATCTGGCAGCTGAGGACACTCCAAGGGTCCAAGGTGAAATCAACAATAAGATTGATGCGATGCAGAAGATAATTGATTATATAGAAAACCTGACAAATGAGCTGGTGATCAATATCAGTAATGAAACCGGTTCAAGTGAAGAGGTTAAAAATCTATTGAACGATATGGAAAACTTAATTGATTCTGTAAAGGAATATTAGGTGATTCTCATGAGTAAAAGTTGCCCAAAATGTGGAAAGGAAGTGCCGGATGATGCGAAATTCTGCATGGATTGCGGATATAGCTTCCAAAAGGCAGGTGCCAATTCAGAAGTGAACAGCATCTTTTCCAACGGTAAGATATTTCTGGTGATAATAGCAATTGTCGTAATTGTGGGATTGGCCGTCATAGCCATGACAGGAAACAATCCGACTCCAAATAATCCTGTTGACGATGCCGAACATGTAGATTTGACAATTACTGGTGTCGGAGGATGGGATTCAGACGACGATAAAATGAGTTACACATTATACACTGAAGCAATATTCAATAAGGTGCCGGATAAACTGGACGGATACAATATCAAGACAACCTATTATGATTCAAAAGACGCAAAGATAGGTCATGAAACCGAGACACTTGACAATGTCTACTATGACTCATACTATCCGTTAAGCTTCGGTTATTACACAACATACAAATTGCCTGATCCGGACCACGTGACTGTTGAAATAATGAAAGACGGAAAAGTCATTGATACTTATACAGAAAAAATTGATACTAATAAAATTGATTACTTAAATTAAGAGGAGATAATATGGCTGAATTCTCACTTGATGTAGATGAAATTAAAAAAGATGTCGAAACAAGCCTTAAAGAGGAAGAAGAAAAATTAGAAAATTCAAATTTAAAAGACCAGGCACAAGCAAATGCGGTTGCTATATTTGACACTGATTTGAATAATCCTCAGGAAAGGGAAAATATATTAAAACCGTTAGACAATTTCGGTTTGAATGAAATGTCAAAATCCGCTTCACACAATGAAATTCTAGCAACAAGATTCGTTGACTTGACCAAAGGAGGCAAGGAAGCTGACAATATCAGTGAAAAATTGCTTGAATTGAACAGTCAAATGAAGGATTTGGATCCAAGCAAAGTCGATTTTGCAAAGAAAGGCGTTCTCGGAAACCTGGTGAATCCTGTTAGAAAATATTTCTCAAAATATCAAAAGGCCGAAGTGGCAATTTCAGAAATTGTAGAGTCTCTTGACAAAAGCAGCAAAGTGCTACAAAACGACAACACCACCTTGTTGAATGAGGAAAACTACCTAAGGGAAGTTACCAATAAGCTTCTGGCAGACATTGAACTCGGAAAACAGATGGATGCGTCAATCGAGGCACAAATACAAACAGCCGAAATCGAAGGCGTTGATGAAGAGAAAATCTCATTTGTCAAGGAAGAAATCCTATTTCCATTAAGGCAAAGGATTATGGATATGCAGCAAATGATTGTTGTAAACCAACAGGGTATTGTTTCCCTTAATGTGATTAGACGTAACAACAAGGAACTGATTCGTGGAGTTAAAAGAGCTCAAAACGTTACAGTTTCAGCATTGAGAACCGGTGTCATGGTTGCAAGCGCATTATATGATCAGAAAATCGTCATGGAAAAAATCAACATTTTGAACCAGACAACTGAAAACATCATTGAATCCACTTCCCACATGCTTAAGGAACAAGGCAGTGAGATTCAAAGGCACAGCGCTGAAACAATGATTTCCCCTGAAGTATTGAAAGCTTCATTTGCAGAAGCCCTTCAGGCAATTGAGGATGTAAGCACATATAAGGAGCAAGCATTGCCTCAAATGAAGGAAACAATTGACATGTTCTCAGACATGGCTGAAGACGGCCAGAAGGTTATTGCAAAAATAGAGACAAGCAATGATAATTTAATTAACTAAATGAATATGGGTTAATTATATGAATGTTACTGATAAGATTTTAAGATCCTGGTGGGTGCTTCTTTCATTTATCCCAATGTTGAATGGATTTGGATTTCTGTTCATTGGTTTCAGGCACGATAATAAAAATTGGTTTCTGGAGGGGATAATGTATGAAGTCCCATGGGCTTTTTCCGTTATTTTCACATATTATGAGCATATTGCCAATCCTCTTTATGGTGTTGTATTCATATTGATGCTGATTTCAATTTTAAGGTCATTTTGGGTAGCGGTTAAGCTCGGCGATGTATATGATAACGTGGAAAAGTATTCTGTAAGGCCTACGGCCATAAAAAATCATGATGCCCCTCAAAAAAATAACTTATCAGTATACTGGGCATGTTGCGTGTGCCTGATTGCAATATTCATATTGTTTGTTCTGTTCGGAATCTTCAATTAATATATTAAAAAAAGATTTTGGCTTAGCTAATCATTAGCTAAGTCCCTTAACTCATCACCTGTCAAATGGAAAACGTTCCAGTCCTTTTGTTTTGCACCCAAAGACAGGTAAAAGTCTATGCTGGGCTTGTTCCAGGCAAGACATGTCCATTCAAACCTGCCATATCCCCTGTCAACGACTATTTTAGCTAATTTTTTAAGCAAGGCCTTACCATATCCCTTGCCACGATATTCAGGGTCTATGAAGAGATCCTCAAGGTGCAGGTTAACGTTTGATATGTATGTTGAAAAGCTTAGGAAGAATAATGCGAAGCCGATTTCCTTGCCGTCCTCAAGGGCAAATATCACTTCCGCCTGTTTCTTTTCAAAAATCCATTTTCTCAATTCATCCTCGGTTGCAATGACTTCGTCCAGTCTGTGCTCATAATCGGCAAGCTTGCGAATGAACTCCAAAATCAAGGCAACATCATCCTCTGTTGCATCTCTGAATGTTAATGTAGACATGATACTATTTTTATAGGTGACGACTAATATAATAATATGTTTAGAAAAATGCGCCGTTTGGGACAGATGCTTTCAAAAGAGGAATGTGAAGAGATATTGACCAGTGAACCCCGTGGAGTTTTGGCGCTTCTGGGAGATTACGATTACCCCTATGCGCTTCCGATGAGCCATGTATATGTCGATGGAAAAATCTATTTTCACGGTGCAATGCAAGGCCACAAGAATGATGCAGTAAAAAAACACGACAAGGTCTCATACTGTGTCTTTGATGAGGGTGTTAAAAATGATGACGGATGGTCATACACCTTCAGGAGCGTAATAGTTTTCGGCAGAATCAGGACATTGACCGATGATGATGAGAAGGTTGAGAAGCTGACACACTTGGGTGACAAATTCTTCCCGACTCATGATGAAACCGTCAGTGAAATCGAGAGATTGCTGCATAGAACAGAGGTTTTTGAAATCACGATTGAACACATGAGCGGAAAAACAGTGGTCGAAAAATAAAATCCTATTATTATTCTTTATTTTCCCATTTTTTAAGTTTAATATCTTATTTTTAACTATAATTGCTATTAATTTAATGTTTTAAATTCAAATAGCCTTAAACTATATGTTATTTTATATAATAATCATTCTAATTATTATTCTAACTTTATATAAGTTTAATTACTTTAATTATTATCTTAACTCATTTTTGTTTTTTATAGGGTTATTTAAATACTTTGTTAAATAACATTAATTTTTAATGATTTTTTAAGCTTATTTTTAAAAATTAAAGTCATTTAAAGCGATATAGAAAATAAAAAGGTTTATATAAGATTTTTTAAATAAATTTATTTGTAGTGGGATTAAGTTCCCACGATTTGTGAAAAGAATAATTTAGGAGGTAAATTATTTTGAATAGACAATTATTAATCACTATGTTATTGGCATTGGTTGTAATCTTTTCAGTCACTGCTATATCAGCAAGTGAAATAAATGTTACAGATTCATATTCCACTGAAATCGATGAATCAATTTCACTCAATAGTGATGATTCGGCACAAGGTTCATATGAATCCAATGTTGATAACGGTTCCTCAGAGGATGTTTTAGGATCTGAAAATTCAAATACTTTATCAACTAACACAGAGGAAAGTAATGTTTTGACAAGTGACGGAAACGGTTCATCAAATTCAACAATTGATGTATCCAAAACTATTACTTCAAAAGATGTTACAAAATATTATAAGGGAAGTACAAAATACACTGCTACTTTTTTAGATAGCTATGGCAATGCATTATCTAACGTTAACGTTAAGATAACTGTAAACGGCAAAAGCTACACTAAAAGGACAGATAGTAACGGTAAAATTTCCATGGATATAAATCTTAAACCAGGATCATACAAGGTTGTTGCAACCAATCCTAAAACAGGTTATTCATTAACCACTACATTTAAGATATTATCCACCATTACTTCAACTGACATCAGCAAAGTCTATCTGGATGGTAGAAAATTCACTGCTACATTTTTAAAAAGTAATGGTAAGGCTTTAGCTAATAAAAAAGTTAAATTCAAAATCAATGGAAAGAAATACACCGTTAAGACCAACAGTAAGGGTAAAGCAAGTTTATCATTGACTTCTCTTAAGAAAGGTACTTATAAAATTACTTCTTATAATACTGATGGATTAACTAAGGTTAATACGGTTAAAGTAGTGAAATCTACAAAAACATCATTAACTGCAAGTGATTACACTTTTCTAAAAAGTGATTCAAAAACTATAAAAGTTAAATTACTTAATAAATTTGGTTACGCACCGCCTAAAGGCAAAGTAATCAAATTTAAAGTAAATGGTAAAACTTACAAAGCAACTACAAATGCTAAGGGTATTGCCAAACTTAAATTGCCTTCACTCAAGGCCGGAGTATACACCGTGAAGTACACATTCTCAAAAAGCGGATATTACAAAGCTTCATCCACAACCAGCAAAGTCACAATTATACCAAGCAAGACTCCAAAGTTCGTGGTAAAAAGCACAACCACTTTTGGTTACGGTGCAGGCACACAGTTTAAGGTGGCATTACAATCAGGAAGCGTTCCTTTGGCTAAAAAACAAGTCACTTTGACTTTAAACGGCACAACTTATACCAAGACAACTGATAGTCAGGGTATGATTTCACTTCCGATTGGTTTGGAAATCGGCAAATACACAATTACATGCAAAAACAAGGCCGAGTCTAAAATCAGTTCAATAAGTAAATCAATCGCTATCACTGTTAAGGAAAGAACCCCGTCCAAACTAACTTGGGCAAGTGCCAGTTCAGTTAAGCAAGGAACCCAAACCGTAAGTGTCAAATTAACCGATTCAGCTAACAGGGCCATTTCCGGTCAAACCGTTAAATTGACATACAATTCAAAAACTTACTCAGCTACCACCTCAAACGGTATAGCTAAATTCAGTTTTGAATTAAGGCCAGGAACACAAACCCTGACATACAGCTACAACGGTGATAATGATAATCTCGGAACCACCAACGGTACAAACATTTCAGTTACCAAGGTAACTACAATGTCTTTAAGTAATATTCTTACCGCTTCAAACAATGTGAAAAAATACATTGAAGCGAACAATAAGATTCCAACCACCGTTGTGGTAGGAGGCATTACATTTACAACACCTGAATTCTTGTATATGATGAGTCAGGCTATTAAAGAGCTTGGAAACTCAAAAACTAACGATGTGTCTGTTCTTCATGATGTTGCGGAACCTAGTTCCCCTTCAGGAGATGACATAAATAAAGATTTGACCAAGGAAAATTATCTTAAATTGGCTGCTAACATTGTTACTTACATCAGTACCAACAAGCAAGCTCCAAACTATGGATCATCCGCAATTGGAAAAATCATTTACTCAGAGTTAATAGATTCATTCTCAAGAATATTGGCATTTTATAAATCAAATAAACGTTTACCATCCTATGTAACATTTAAAACTAGTTCAACTAGTTCCCAATCTGGTACTGGATTAAATGAGAAAAACACAGATACTAATTTAGCAAAATACTTGAAATCCACTAAGAATTGTCAAGTGGGTAATGCCAAAATCAAAGATATTGTAAATTCATTGATTAAGGGATTGTCAAGTGACAGCGCTAAAGCTAAAGCCATATTTAACTATGTTAGAGACAATACTGCATACAGTTTCTATTATAATACTAAATATGGGGCAGTAGGCACATTAACCGCTAAGAAAGGTAACTGTGTGGACCATACTCATTTGCTTGTAGCTATGTTCAGAACCGCTAATCTCCCTGCCAGATACGTCCATGGATCATGTACATTTTCAAGTGGAAGTACATACGGCCACGTATGGGCGCAAGTGTTAATTGATGGAAAATGGACTATTGCAGATGCTACTAGTTCAAGAAATTCATTAGGAAGTGTAGCTAATTGGAATACAAAATCCTTCCACCTTAACGGTATTTATACAGGAATTGAATTCTAATTTCTATTCTTTTTTTTCTATTTTTTTAAAGTAAACATAATATAACTTAAGCGACAAATTAAATTCCATGATAGGCAATGACTGGGATTTTGCTTTAAGTGAAGAATTCAAAAAGGACTATTTTTTAAAGATTCAGGATTTTATCGATGAGGAGTATTCATCTAAGACTATATATCCTCCATACGATGAGATATTCAATGCATTTAAACTCACACCATTAAGCAACGTTAAGGTGGTTATTTTAGGTCAGGACCCTTATCATGAGGAAGGCCAAGCCCATGGGCTTGCATTTTCCACACCTGAAGGCAGGCCGATTCCAAGATCCCTCAAGAACATCTTCAAGGAAATCAATGCTGAATATGATTATCCCATACCAACTTCAGGATGTCTTGAAAAATGGGCAGAGCAGGGTGTCTTCCTGCTGAATACGGTATTGACAGTTGAGGATGGCAATGCAAACTCCCACAGCAAATGCGGATGGCAGACATTCACGGATAATGTGATTAGAATATTGAACAGGCAGGACCAGCCAATAGTGTTTTTATTGTGGGGCAAGCAGGCCGAAAAGAAAAAGGAACTGATTACAAATGAAAATCATCTGGTCTTGATAACTTCACACCCTTCCCCTTTTTCTGCAAGACGGGGATTTTTGGGATGCAATCACTTTAAATTAGCAAATGGTTATCTAAAAGAGAATAAAATAAAAGAAATAGATTGGAAATTATGAGCTAAGTCATAATTCCATAATTGAAACCGTTGCTTCCAAATGACACAAATGAATGATGGCCACTATCGGAGCTTGGGTAATCATATCTTTGTGATTCAATTGAATTGACAGTCTTATAGTTTTGATATTCCTCATTGAGGATTTCATAAAATTCATCATGTGAATATTTGGACTTGCTGACGCTTTTAACGACTTCCTTGATTGTTGGTGTAATATTGGTGCCTCTCCATGCGATATAGTAGAATTCCTCACCTGCCGAAAACCATAGTTTTGAGTTGTTTTTTTCGTCATGTCTGTCATAGCTTGTGAAGTGAACCGCATCATGTCCTGCAACCTTAACCTTCTTAAAATCGTTTCGCTCCAGGTAATATCCATATAAATCCATTATTCTTGGATTAACATAGCGGATGGTGAAAACGTCAATGTCCTCATCGAACTCATACATATGAAAGTCGCTGCTGTAGGGATTCTCGTATTTTGGAGGTATCTTGAAGGTTTCATATCCAACTTTGGCTGTTGTCCAGTTTGATGAGTCTATTGCGCTTACTGCATTGATTAATAGGAAGAAGGCCAATACCAATATAATTAGCTTGTATTTCATATTACCACTTCATAATCTGTTTTTCTGTTGTCTCTCATTCTTGAATCCATGTCAACCAGATCATAAACCAATGGATTTTGCATCAGCATCAACCATATCTCATATGTCACCTTAACGAATTCATCGTTCAGTTTGATATGGTCATGCACTATTGGACATTTGTAGGGAAACTCGCTTTCATCAAAAATCAGATGGAATTCCCCTTGCTTATTCAAATGAGGTATCAATGGAAATGTCCTGCATTGGATTGGTCTGATTGACCTGTCGCATTCAGGAGGATTCCTGCATTTTACAAGGTAGATCTGCCCTTTCCATGAATGAGGATACTTTATTTCTGATGAATCTATATAGTAGAGGTCAAATTCCGGGCTGTCCTCATACATCAGTTCCTCACCTGGAAGCAGGTATAGTGCCAATTCCTCGTTTCTGTAATCCTCGGCATCATATACGCAGCATACCTCTCCGCAGAGTTTTCCACAATCAAAATCAACCGGTGTTACTTCATCCAAACGGCGATAAATTTTTTCGATTGATTTTTTCATTTCACTTGCAGTTATTTCCATGTTAATCTATTGTTTTGAAAAGCTTTTAAACTTAATCAATGAATTCAAGAATGGCCTTTCTTATTTCGTCTTGCTGTTTTTCCGGTGTTATTTTGGCTATGCCGTCACCCTCCTGAGGTCCGTAATTTCCAATTTGGGCGTGGTTTCCACCTTTGATAATGATTTCGGTAAGATTGTCCATTAGAGATTTTGAATCGTTGTATTTTTCAATGTTCAATACCTTGTCTTCACTTCCATAGATTGAAAGGACAGGCTTTTCAATTTTTACTGTCGGATATCCTGAAAGGAGTATCAGTCCGTCTGTTTTGTTGGTATGGTTCACGTAATTTGACGCAACCACCCCTCCAAGCGAATGTCCTGAAATATAGTATTTTGTGTAGTTGTAATTGTCCATTATGTCATCTGCGGCATTTTCATTCAGCAATGCAAGGTTGAACGGCATCTCAACCAGGAAGCAATCGACATTCTCATGTGACAACTGTGTAAATAGTGGCAGATATGAAGTGTATTCAACTTTTGCGCCAGGATAGAATATCAATGCGGTGTCATTGCCGGGCCCATCTAGAAGCAATCCGTTACCGGTTTGAATAACTTTAACGTCATCAGTGCCATTCAAATAACTTTCTACATCTTTATCGGCATGATAGAAATCATTCACGTAATATATTCCATATGCAAAAATAGCCAATATGATGATAGCTATTAAAGCAAAAATTATTTTCTTGTTCATCAATTAATATTATGATTTCAAAGTATTTAAAAAAAAGTAAAGAATTGATTAGAATTAATCTAACCAATTATCTTCCTGTGTTGAATTTGTCTTTTGATTTCACGCCTACAAGTGAGGCGAATATTGCAAGTAGGCATGCGGCGGTACAGATTCCGCAGATTATCTGTGACGCTTGCACGATCATGCCCGCATATTGAGGGGCAAGTTCCAGACTGCCCATTATCCAGGCGAATACCAATGTCAAAAGACCTAAGCTCATGGTCTGGCCTATTGTTCTCATTGTTGCCTGTGATGCTGAAGCTGTAGGGGCGTCCTTTGGCGGAACGGAACTCATGATTGCGTTCATGTTCGGACTTGAGAACAGTCCCATTCCGATACCCTGAAGAATCATCGCAATTATTACCATATACAATGGTGTTTTTCCTGTCAGGAATGTCAATATCAGCAATGCGACGGTTGCTATTCCCATTCCCAATGCTGCCAGTTTCTGTGGGTGTATCTTGTCGGACAGCTTTCCTGCGTTCGGCGCCATGATTGCCATGATGATTGGGGTAATGATCAATATCATTCCGGACATCTGGGCATCCCATCCGCGCACGTACTGGAAGTGGTAGTTCAATATTGTTGTCACGACCATCACCGCAATGTAGCTGCATAGTGCGGCGATGTTTGATGATGTGAACTTCTTGTTCTTGAAGAGATTCATGTTGAACACTGGGGATTTTTGCCTTAGCTCATATGCACCAAAGATTACTAGCAAGATAATTCCAAGAACGGTTAATATTTTACCAGGTGTTGTAATCAAACTAGTGAATCCATAGATGAAAAATAAAATTCCTATGCCATACAGTATAGAACCCACTTTATCAATCTTGTCATCTTGATAGGTCTTCCATTCTTGAGGTATTTTTGTAATCATCAGTATGATACATAAAACTAAAAACGGAATAACGAAGTAGAACATTGACCTCCATCCGAGGTTATGCACTAAAAATCCGCATATTACAGGAGACAGTGATGTTGCCAGATACACTCCGGTGACTGTAAACCCTAAAGCCTTTCCTCTGTTTTTAGGAGCTACAGCATGAACCACCATTGCCATTGCGGATACGTTCAGGAATGCCACACCGGCGCCCTGCATAATCCTGAATACTAAAAAGGACTCGGTTGAGAATGACAATACCGCACCTATTGATCCTATCAAATATACGATAATGCCCGCAAGAAGTGATTTCTTAACTCCAAATTTACCTGAAATCTGCCCTGCCGGAACGGTGAACACCGCAACGACAAGGAAAAATATTGTTGGCACCCAATTTTGAATGACATTGTTCATTGCAAAATCCTGTGCAATTGCCGGAACACCAATTATAATACCATTTGACAAAAACACCGCAAAAAACGATGTAATGAATGATACGAATACTACAATTGTTTCTAAATCGAATTTCATAACTAACCCTCTTTTATAATAATTTTAATTGTTAACCTGATTTTTCTGTATTGAATTCATCTTTGGATTTTATTCCAACTAGGGAAGCGAATATTGCTATAATACAAATGATTGTACAGATTATACATACAATCTGGGAGCTTTGAACAATCATATCCGCATACTGTGAAGATAGTTTTAAACTGCCCATAACCCATGCAAATACAAGAGTGAGCAAACCAAGGCTCATGGTCTGACCGATGGTCCTCATTGCGGATTGTGCCGCTGAAGCATTCGGAGTCTCCTTTGGAGGAACGGAACTCATGATTGCATTTGTATTTGGAGTGGTGAACAGTCCCATACCGATACCCTGCAAAATCATTGCCACAACTATAAGATAGAGTGGAGTGTTTGCATCAAGGAATATCAGAATCAAAAGTGTCACAGTTGCAATTGACATTCCAATAGCCGCTAACTTTTGAGGATGTATTCTATCAGACAGTTTTCCTGAATTTGGCGCCATTATTGCCATAATAATTGGTGTAACTATCAAGATAAGGCCTGACATTTGGGCGTTCCATCCTCTGACATATTGGAAATGATAGTTTAAGATTGTTGTTAGTGCAGCTATTGCAAGATAACTGCATAAAGCAGCAACATTTGAGGAAGTGAACTTCATATTCTTGAATAATCTCATATTGAATGCAGGACTGTGCGCTTTAGTCTCATAATATCCAAAGGCAATTAATAGAATGAAACCAATGAGTACGCAGACTTGACCCATGAAATTCATCAAGCTTGTAAATCCATAAATGAACAGTAAAATACCTATTCCGTATATCAGATAGCCTATTGCGTCAATTTTATCGTTTTCATATGTTTTCCAGTCTCCCGGAATTTTCCACATCATTAATGCAATACAAATTGCGAAAAATGGTATTGTGAAGTAGAACATTGATCTCCAACCGAAGTTGTAAACCAAAAATCCGCATATTACAGGGGACAGTGATCCTGCCAGATAAACTCCAGTCACAGTAAATCCGAGAGCCTTGCCTCTGTTTTGAGGCTTGATGGCCTGCACGACCATTGCCATTGCAGCAACATTAGAAAATGCTCCTCCGATACCCTGAATTACTCTGAAAAATAGGAATGATTCTGTAGAAAATGATAGGCATGCTCCTATGGAAGCAAAGACGAAAACCAGAACTCCTGCCATTAAGGCCTTTTTTACACCGAATTTCCCTGAAATCTGTCCTGCTGGAAGCGTGAACACAGCTACAACAAGCAAAGCAATGGTGATTATCCAATTTTGAACGATATTGTTCATTGCAAAGTCGCTTGCGATGGATGGCACCCCTATGACTATGCCTGCAGATAGGAAAACCGCAAAGAATGATGTGAGAAACGATACGATAACAACGGATGTCTCTGTATCAAATTTCATGATCATTTCTCCTCAATGAGGTTCATTGCATTTATTGCAATTTCCTTTATTCTTTCTTTCAATTCGTCATCGGAATCGGTTATTCCCACTTCTCTTTCCCATTGTCTTGAGACTTCACGGAATTCCGGAACCAATTCCTGACCCTTCTCAGTCACATTCAACATGTATTTCCTGCGATTGTTGGGGTCGATTTCTCTTTTAACGTATCCCAAATCCTCCAGTTTCTTTAGGACTTTGGCAATGTTGCCCTTGCTTTGGCTGAACATGTTTGCAATGTCTTCCTGTGAACAGTTGGGATTGTCATAGATGAACATTACATATCTCACGTCATGGCCCAGTTTCAAGTCTTTAAACTGTGATTTAAGATATTTTTGTTGGTTTAAGGATAAATTATGTATCCATGCGATGAATGGAGAATTTTTGGTTATTGCCTGAAAACTTTCTTCTACCATCATATCACCTGATAATAGATTTCGTTTTATTTATATATAATTGTTTCTAATGAAACAGTTATTTTTGAAACATTAAACTTATTTCAAAATTAAATTAATAATCAATGTTGAGATAAAAAAAGATTGTTTTGGCTTGAATTTTGATGGTCGTTTAAAAATTTGATTTTCAAAAAGAGAGAATATAATTTCATTGAGGTTTAAAGAAAAGAAAAGTCAGATTATTCTGAGTCTTCTTTATCTTTTATTTTTTCTTTCAGATTTTCAATTCCGATAATCATAATTGACCTCCATTTTCTCATTTTGTTCCTCGATAATATATTGCAATCTAATCATATATAAATTTTTAGGCATACCTAAATTTTAGATTAGCTTTGCAATAACATACTCGCCCAGATAAATGAACAAAATTTCGGCTTTCTGATCATCTGAAAGCATATTTTTAATGCTGCTGGCACTTTTGACCTCATCAATCAAGGTATAATCGCTATTGGCAACATATCCGACTGTTTTATCACTGACAACAACGGCAACGGCATCGCTGTCATGCTCATTTTCCTCATCCCTGACCAGATCGACGATGCTGCCGCTTTCAGGGGTGTAGCCGTAAAAGTCACATCCGACAATATTGATTAAAGTGTCTGTGGTGTTCTGCAGATAATCGGTCTGCTTTTCAAATTCCTCCAGCCTCTCAAATTCCCCATATGCAATCAGATATGCCTTATGGGATTCGACAAGATCATTCAATGCCTCTAGAATTTCAGCCTTCAAAAAGTAGAATTCGGATGAATCCTCACTGTCGGAAATTGTAGTTATCCCGCTGTTTATTAATTCAAGGGCCTTATCGTAATTGCCTTCAGGGAAAAAGCTAATTTTGGCCCATTTATACAAGCAATTTGCTTTATTCATTTTGATTTCTTCTGAATCGTTCTGCTCCAAAGCCCTGTTAAAGCATCCGATCGCTTCGCCGTACCTTGAAAGGTTATCCAATATTATTCCCTTGAGATTCAGATTCTCATAACCCTCATCATCTTTCAATATCCGGTCAATTTCAACCAGTGCCTCATCAAAGCGTTTCTCTTTTAGCAAATGCTCCGCTTTGGAAGTCATTGACACCTTAAATGTTGCCTGGCCGTTATTGTTTATGTCCAAATAATCTCTCATTTCAATCAATATAATTAGAAATTAAACCGAAAAGCTCTTTTGTCTTATCAGTTGAGGTCATCTCCCATATGTCTTCAGGAATCTCATAAACGAATGTAGGGTATCCTGCCTGTGCAATTGGCTTGGACACCAAAACGGCTGAAGTTGACTTGTAGGTTTCGTTACCGGTTACAGGATAATAATTGAAATCGCTGGTCTCGCTGATTTTCTTTGCAATATCAACAGAGGCACTGTCCATTTCGGGAGTTGCCAGATAGAATCCCTCACCGTAAGTCGGATTGTGGGAATGGCTTATTATTACCGCATCGGCATCGGATGTGGTCACATGAGGATTGACGTAGTCATGAACGAGGCTTTCGCCATTGGCCCTACCCTCATTGTAGTCTTCAGGGTTCTGAGTCACTGTAACCTTATAATGGATAATCTTGACGTCATCGTTACCGAATTGCTTTGCCGCTTCAATCTCAGGATCAATGGAGAGCTCTTCCCTTGGATGGATTCCTGTAATCAATGCTATGCATTTTGTGGCATTTTCATTTCCGGAAATTCCAACTTCAACAGTTCCGATACTGGTATTGCCAAGGGTTGTGTATTCTATCTCATTGTAATTTTGAGTTTCAAGAAATATGGCTCCACCAATAACTATCAAAGCCAATATTATGATAATTATTTTAGTGTTTCTTTCCATGTTTTCACCTTTAAAAGTATTATTAAAATTAACTTTTAAATAATTAATTGTTGAAAGATATACATATTACATTGAAATTAAAAAAGGAGGAAAAACATTATGGATTATGATGTAATTTATATAGGAAGTGGAAACGCATCCTGGCAAGGAGGACGCTTCCTACGGAAAGCTGGCCTTAAGATATTGATAATAGAGCAAGGCCTTTACGGTGGGGCATGTGCAAACAGAGGCTGCAACTCAAAGGCAATTGTCGATTCTCCCTATGAGGTAAAGGCATTGGCGGATAACTTTGAAGGTGTTGGAAAGGCAGGAAACCTGGAAGTTGACTGGCCAAGCCTAATGAAGCATAAGCATAATGTCATTGAGGGAATGTCCTCATTTTTGGACCGCAAGTTCGATGAATACGATTTGGATGTGGCTCATGGAAGGGGAATGATAGTTGATGAGCATACCGTCAGGGTCGGCGATGAGACATTCACAACCGATAAGATTGTAATAGCGACAGGCCTAAAGCCGGTCATTCCGGACATACCTGGTAAGGAATATCTCCATGACAGTACAGACTTTTTGGACATTGCGGAGCTTCCTGAGCACACCATCATAATCGGTGCTGGATTCGTTGGAATGGAATTCGCCTCAATTCTTGCAGAGGCAGGCCGTAGTGCCGATGTTGTCATCAGGGGGAACATGGCATTGAAATATTTCCACCAGCCTTACGTCCAGAAGATTATAGAGATACTGAAGGAAAAGAACATACGCTTCCATTTTAATGAAACAGTGACTGAAGTATTGAGCAGTGTTGAAATCGAAAATCCAGAAGAAAGAATCCATAATGTTAGCAAAGGCGTAAACACTGATGAAGAACTGAGGGATCCTGAAGCGAAAGTGAACAACAAGGCATATAAAGATGCTTTTACCGTCAAATGTGAAAGCGGATTGAGTCTTAAGGGAGACTATGTCATTGCAGGAATGGGTCGTGAAGCCAATGTTGAAGGAATAGGACTTGAAAATGTTGGCATTACAAGCACCAGAAGCGGAATAAAGGTAAACGGATATCTTCAAACAGATGTTCCAAACATTTACGCTGTTGGGGATGTTGCAGATACCGGAATAGCCAAGCTCGTGACAGTCGCAATACACCAGTCCAAATATCTTGCAAAGGCAATACTTGGCGAAGCGGATGAGATTACATATCCTGCGGTTCCGGCCGTTGCGTATACAATTCCTAGAATAGCAACTGTCGGCGTTCCGGCATATGTTGCCGAGAAAAGCGATGAATATGAGGTTCATCAAATAAAATACGGCAAATCATACGCTCCCGTTTTAAAAAATGACAAGACTGCAGAGGCAAAGGTCATTGTTGATAAGGACCTGCAGATTGTTGGTGCCGAAATATATTCTGCCGAAGCGGAAAATGTCGCTAACATGTTTGCATTCATCATCAACAAGAAGATTACCCTTGAGGAACTGGATTACATGATTTACACTTTCCCATCAAGCAGTTCAGTTTGCCTGTATAAATTGCATAACATACACTACGACTTATAGAAATGATAAAAAAGGAACACGTTATAATTGTCGCATTGCTGATAATAATATTGACTTTCAGCTTTCTGATTATAACGACACTTGAAAGCCAAGCTGGCAATGACCAAATCACATACAGGGAAACATTGGCCGATGACCCTAATGATCCTGGCACCGTGGACGTGATTAGAAACATTGGAAATCCTGATGGGGAAAAGATAGCCTATGTTGTTGGGGTTCATCCATTGGAGCATTTGACACATGAAACATTGGTCAGGATGTTGCCGAACATGACAGGCCTCAGCCACTGTTATGATTTATATATAATCAATGTAACTGAGGATGTGGGATATTACGGCGACGGTCTGGACAATTATGAAAATCCAGGAAGGCAAAACGGACAGAACCTGGCATACAAGTACGTTTATCCGGAAATTGCGGAAGGCAATTACAAGATGGCAATTGATGTTCATTCAAATATTGGCGCATATCCATACAAGACATTTGTTTTCAGCCCGGTCAATGACGGTTTGGGCGTGAAATATGCACAGGAAGTTGCAGGCAATTGTCCGGACATAGACTATTACTCTCCAGACACAACCACCAGCGGACCCTTTTTGACAATACCATTGAATGAAAATGGCGTTCCTTCATTTTACTTTGAGGAATATAGCTTTGCAACACAGGACGTTAAGGACGAACACATGCTGGAATTGATTAGGGCTATTGATGCATTGGATTAAGGCACGTTTCAGCAGTTGATATTTTTTTGTAAAAAGTATTTTATAATTAAATTACAAATATAATAATGTTATATTATTGGATTGGATTGAATGTTATGAATATTGAAAAGTTGGTTGGCAATACGCCAATGATAAAGATTAATTATGAATATGAAGGAAAGCAAGGCAGCATATATTCAAAACTTGAATTTTACAATTATTCTGGCAGTATTAAAGACAGGATAGCTTTATATATTATTCAAAAAGAAAAAGAGAATGGCAAATTAAGTGACGGCCAGCCCATTATCGAGGTTACAAGCGGAAATACTGGAATCGCTTTCAGTGCCATAGGTGCTCTTTTTGGCCATGAGGTCCATATTTTCATGCCTGATTGGGTGTCTTTGGAGAGAAGAAAGCTCATTGAAATGTATGGCGCTCATGTTCACCTTGTATCAAGGGAAGATGGAGGGTTTAAAAAAGCCTTGGAGCTTGTTGACGATTTTGCAGATGAAATCGGCGCATATAAGCCACTCCAATTTGACAATGACTTGAATGTCGAAGCGCAGTATATGACAACAGGTCAGGAAATAATCGATGAGGTTCCTGATGTCAACGCTTTCGTTTCAGGAATAGGCACCGGCGGAACACTTATGGGTGTCGGTAAAAGATTGAAGGACCACAATCCTGATTCCAAGGTGTTTGCCCTTGAGCCATCCACACTTTCAATACTCAAGATGGGAATGGAAGAGGGAGACCACCTCATTGAGGGAATAGGCGATGACTTCATTCCTGGAATTGTCGATGAGGACCTGATTGATGACATTGTTCTAATCCATGACTGCGACGCAATCAACATGTCCAAAAGATTGGCAAAGGAATTCGGTTTGGGAATTGGAATTTCCAGCGGGGCTAACTTCCTGGCCAGCGTCTTGATGGATAGTGATGATTTGAAGATTGCCACAGTTTTCCCGGATGACAACAAGAAATACATAACCACAAAGCTCTCCGAGGAAATTGATGATGATCCTAAACTGATTTCAAACAGCATTAATCTTCTCAGCTTTGAAGTGATTTAAACAAATCACTCCTTTTTTTATCTTTTTTTAAAGATTGTTTAACTAAATATTTCTCTTTACCTCGCTTATATGCTTTTTTAAATAAATATAAGTATGGTGTTTATAATGAATTTTAAAAAAGTTTTAACAATTTTGCTAATCTTAACAATAGCATTAGTGTCACTCAGCTGTGTCAGTGCAGGATTATTCGATTTTCTGTCTGGAAATACCACTGATACCGACGATACATATTCTGAACCGGTAACCGCTGAGGATGCGCTGATTAAGTCATCCATTAATCTGAAGTATAGCGAACCTTATGAAAGTTCAAGTTATGCATATTTCTATGAGGGCACAGGTGAATATGCGGAAGCAGCTTACTGGGGACCATGGTACCTTAAAGCAACATTCAAGTTTGATGTGGATAAGCTCTATGAGATGGATTGTGGAAGTGATTCCAATTATACAATTGACATGTTCAAAAAAGATTTGAAATATATCGTTAAGCATGATGATATAGCCATGGATGATTTTGAATTGGACACCGATGAATTCTTGTTTGTCAACAATTCCGCCGTTACAGCCAGCCTGGAGAATGGTTCAGACGTTCTTGTTATCAAATGCGATTATGCCTTTGAGGAATATACTCAGTCAGGTATTGTTGATACGGTTGATGCTATGAAGAATGCTTCATCGGTGGATGTAAAATTAAGACTATGCAAGGACTTTGACCATAATTTCAATACAGGATCATACGACATTGACCTTGATTTGTACAGTCTTCCGATAAAAGTTACCCAAATCAGCTAAAAAAAATTTTTAATTTTAAAATTAAATGGGGTACCACTCCATTCTTCTTATTTTTTTAAAAAGAGATTATTTGCGCTTGAATGCTGGAGCGCAAAGCATGAACAATGTTATTAAAGCTAAAAATATCGGATTTCCGGTTTCATGCATTGTGGCTGAAGCGGTGCGAATGTCCTTGGAAACCTTTTGGGCGAAGACGTCTATCTCTTCCTCTTCATAGATGTCATCGCAATTGTCGCTTGTAAGGTATGCCTTATTGATTTTCTCGCCGGTGCTTTCGGCAACTGTTGTGATTTTTAATGTGACCATGCCGTCGCTGACTTTCAAGTCACCTATGTCCCATATTCCGGTTTCTGGATCGAAGGTTCCTTTGGTTGTGGTGTGTTTCACATATTTGAGGCCGGACGGTAATTTATCATATACTTTAACGTTTTTAGCGGTGTCGGGACCGAAGTTTTGAGCGGTCACAATCCAGGTTACCTCATCGCCAAGATTGATGTTTTCCTTATCAGCATCGTTATCCAATTCCAGTTGGGCGCTGGACAGTTGGTCCTGTGTGCTTTCACTCTTCAGATTGTCAATATCCTCGGAAACTTTTAACGTATTGTCCTGGCTTTCGTTGGTTATCTCATTTGCAGAAACGCAAGTGAGTGATAACGCCAAAATGAGGAATATCACAATAATGCCAATTTTTTTGATAATAATCACCTTCATGTTATTTTCTTTTTATAGTAATATTTAAAAATTTATATGAATCTTGTACATTTTAGTACTACAAAGTTTTATATAGTACATTATATAAATTAGTGATATGGATTTTAAATGAATCCATTAGAATTATGAATTAAAATTAAACAGAATTCTAAGATTAAATATTTTTAAATAGAATTCATTTAATTCATTATTCATATAAAAAGTCATAAATACTTGAAAACATTAAAAATATCTATTAATTAATTGAAAATATTCGGGTAAGAAAATGAACGATACAAAAATATTGACTATTCAAGACATATCCTGTTTTGGGCAATGCTCAATAACCGTGGCGCTACCGGTTGTTTCTGCTTTTGGAATAGAAACTGCCGTTCTTCCTTCAGCAGTTCTCTCAACACATACTTCAGGTTTTACTGATTTCACTGTTAGGGATTTGACAGAAGACCTTCCAGCCATCAGGAAACATTGGGAAAGCGAAGGAATTGATTTCGATGCCATATATACAGGATTCATTGCATCAGCAGAACAACTAGACTACATCAAGGACATAATAGATTCCAGACTGAAACCCGAAGGACTGGTATTCGTTGACCCTGCCATGGCAGACCATGGTGAATTCTACAACGGATTTGACCAGGAATTTGCAGACCAGATGGGGGAGCTCTGTAAAGTGGGGGATTATATCCTTCCGAATACAACAGAGGCATGCTACATATTGCACAAGCCATGGAAGGAAAGCTTCACAAAAGAGGAAATGCTTGAAATGGCTGAAGAGCTTGCGGATTTCACAAAAAGATACGTAATCCTAAAGGGATATGAGCATGAGGACAGCCAGCTTGGAATGATTGTATTGGACAAGAAGGAATCCACCGTGGAAATAGTCTACAATGACAAGGTCGATTATGTATCCCACGGAACTGGAGACGTTTTTGCATCATCATTTGTCGGATCAACCATGATAGGCAAATCTCCAACATCAGCTTCCAAAATTGCCGGTGAATTCACCAAAATAGCAATTGAAAAGACAATCGGCGATGAAAATCATAAATACGGGGTCAAGTTTGAACAGGCAATTCCCGAATTATATGATTTGTTAAAGAAATATTAAAAAGAAATCTGTTGGAATAACATGGAAAATCGTACAGGGCATTTCACAAATTTCATAATCTGGTTTGGAGTGGCCATTTCCGTTTCAGAAATCGAGGCGGGAATACAGATAGGGTCACTCTCAGCAGTGGACTCCTTATGGTTTCCATTAATTCTTGGCCACCTCATCGGTGGCGTATTACTATTTTTTGTAGGTCTAATTGGTGCACGTTTGCGCTTGAATGCAATGGAGAGCATCAACTCAACATTCGGCAATTACGGATCTAAATTTTTCGCAATACTCAATGTAACGCAATTGCTGGCTTGGGTGGCAGTTTTAAATGCTCAGGGAGCAATGGCTTTGATGGGCTTGAACCTGCAGATTCCATTTGGACTAGTCTGCATAGTTCTCGCAATTCTTGTTGCCCTTTGGGTTTATGTTGGCCTCCAGCGTTCCTCAAGGATAACTACAGTTGTGATGATTGTTCTCACATTGTTGCTTGCGATATTGTCATTCAAGTTCTTTGCAGGCAACACCTTCGCAACTATGCCTGCGGCCACAGCTTCAAAATTGGGCTTTTGGAATATCTTCGAGATTTCAATCGCAATGCCGATTTCATGGCTGCCTGTAATCTCTGACTACACAAAGGATGTTAAAAATCCCATCAAGGACACAGCATTGTCTGCCGTTGCATACACACTTGCAAGCCTGTGGATGTATTTCATAGGAATAGGGATTGTCGGACTTGGAACAACAAGCATTTCACAGGCAATACTCATATCAGGCCTTGGAGTGCAGGGAATAATCATTGTAGTGCTTTCAACAGTTACAACAAACTTCCTTGCAGCAAATTCGGCAGGTGAATCATCTAAGGCGATTTTCAACAGGATTAACCCAAAGATCGCCGGAGTGGTCATCAGCATGTTGAGTGCCCTTCTTGCGATTTCAGGAATAATGGACCATTATGTCAACTTCCTCTATCTCATCGCATCGGTGTTTGCGCCTATGGCGGCTGTACTGTTGGTGTCATTTTATTTCATCAAATCAGAAAGCGACATTTGGACATGGTGTTGGAACATATTCTCATGGCTTGTTGGTTTTCTCGTATACCAATCGACAGTAAACCTCGATTCCATCGTCTTGGGACCTACTTTACTGGCAATTATCATATCCGCCGCACTAACATATGTTCAGGTAATAAGAAAAAAAGTTAAATAGTCAGATATTAATACTTTATATTGATGTAATTAAGTTTAGGAGGAAATTCATGAATAAAAAGATATTCGCTATTTTATCTATTCTTGCTGTCTTAATGATTGGATGTGCATACGCTTCGGATTCAACCGATTCATTGAACAATAACACCATTACAATATCCGGAATGAATTTCACTATTCCTGATGGATTCACTGAAGATGTTGAGGGAGCTATTGTAAATGAAACTGGCTCTGATGAAGGATATAATTATGTAACTGAATCAAAAACCTTTGAATGTAATGATGACTTTATTATAATTAGTGTTTCCATATATGATAAGAATTTGACTGTAGATTATATGCAGGATTTTGGTGATGAGTCAACCATTAACAATGTCACTGGCTATTTTGAGGATGTGGGCTTTTTATCACTATTCTCTTATACTCAAGGCAACAAGCTCATTATCGTTTCCGCTAATGAAAAGCAATTAATTGAAGATGTTGTAAGTTAATGGGTTTTCCCTTATTCTCACTTTTTTTAATATTTTCGTAAAGAAATAAGTGCATTAATAATTAGTTTTACATTTAATATAATTGATTTTAATTTTAAAAACTATTAAATAATTAATTGTCTTTTTAATATTATGATATTTATTCAATAAAAACAATTAAAGTTCCAACGAAATATGCATGCACCAGAAAAATTTTGAAATTGTATTATAAGTTGGACTTGATCGTTTCCATTTGCTCGTCACGATTTTTCAGCCTGAAGGTGAAAAGGAATGCGATGAAAGCGACGACAGCGGCCAACAGCAAACTTATTTTATAACCCAGAATTCCAGAAAATGACGCGATTACACCACCGATAAGTGCACCGCCTATCAATTGCCCGGCACTTGAAAGCATGTTGACAATGGCTTGGCCGGCACCTCTTTCGGTCGGTTTGGCTTCGCTTAGGACAATATATCTCAAAGGGGCTCCGATGATGGTCACCATACCCACACCGATAAGGCATCCTGCCGCTATGAACAATATCATATTATGAGGATAGACCGCAATGACAATCAGGCCGAATGTCAAAATCAATGTTCCAATCATCATAATCTTACGTGAACCCGTTGAATCCAGAATCTTGCCGAGTATTGGGGCCGCAACTGCATTGGCACCCAGAATAGGAATCAGCATCAGACTTGCCAACTGATCATTCAATCCCATTGAAAGAATGACCAATGACGGAACGAATATTACTGAGGAGTAGATGATTCCATATGATAATGTCTCGATACATGCGATTCTTATTTCCCTGTTCTCCAGCATGTTTATCGCCACGATTGACTCCTCGGCTCGTTTTTCAATTTTTAAAAAGATAGGGATTAGGATAATGAAGAGGATTAAAAACGGTGCCACTTTCATTGACAATAGGCTGCTTATGAAATTGCTTGAGTCTATTTGGTTCAGGCCATATGCCAGGAATATTGAAAGCAGACTCAATATGAAGATTCCAAGATAATCTATCTTCAGTTTCCTGTTGTTCTCGGCATTTGGGAGAACGTATGTTGCGAGGACTATCAGAAATATGCTGATTGGAATGTTGATTGTAAAGCACCAGTTCCAACCATATGGGATTAAAACAGCACCTACCAATGGCCCTCCAATGGCTGAAATTCCAAAGACACTTCCAAGGATTCCCAATGCCTTTCCTCTTTCTTCCAATGGAAAAGCATCCCCTATGAATGCTCCTGCAACAGGGAAAATTCCTCCGCAACCGAATCCCTGGATTATTCTTCCTAAGAATATTGATTCGATGTTTAGGGAAAATGCGATTAGGCATGATCCGATTCCAAATAGCATCACATCAAGGATGAAGATTTTTTTCCTGCCGTAGAAGTCTGAAAACTTGGCCATGACTGGAGATCCAATCATGAAAAAGATGACGAAGAGCGTGAATATCCAACTTGATTCCCTGCTTGTAAGGTTAAAGCTTTGCTCAATTGAAGGCAGTACGGGACCGATTATTCCGGTATCGAGAGATCCCATGAAAACTCCAATCAAAAATAATATTAGTATTAAATTCCTTGTTTTTGTATCTAATGTTTTTGTTGCCATGCTACCGTTTAATCTCTTTTCTAATTGAATTTCACAAAAATAACTATGTTAAATAGTATTATTTAATATTTTGTATGATTTTCCCTACAAACATTTAGGATTGGTGGACATAACAACTAAAGAAATATTTTTTAACTAAAGATTAGAGATATTAAATCATATAATCTTTTTAGGGTTTTGAGATTTATGAACATTCTAATATCAAATGATGACGGTGTATTTGCACCCGGAATATTGGCCGCAAAACAGGCAGTTGAGGATTTGGCTAATGTCACTGTAGTGGCTCCTGATGAGAACAACAGCAGTGTCGGCCGACGTATGACCTTATTCAAGCATTTGGAAATCAAGACTGTTGAACTTGAAGATGGAAGTGAGGCATATAGCGTTTCCGGCAGCCCTGCCGATGCGGTGATTGTCGGTGCGGAGTATGTGATGGACGATAAGCCTGACCTGGTGATAACAGGAATAAACCAGGGGGTCAACATAAGCTGCGACATAACATCATCAGGCACGGTCTGCGCCGCATTTGAGGCGGTAAGCTTAGGCATTCCAGCCATTGCCGCTTCATTGTTCATGGATCCCAAAACATCATACAAGCAAGATGAAAACGGTGAATGGTATCTTGATTATGATTTTTCACTGGCCAAAAGGGTCTTGCATGATATCGTTTTAAAAATCATCAAGGAGGGATTCCCCGATGGTGTTGACCTGTTCAATTTGAATGTGCCATCCAATTATGAATCCGAAGATGTTAAGATTACTAGGCTTTCAGATAAAATGATTGATAAGAAGGTAATAGACAATACCGATGAGGAAAAAGCCGAATTATTCAATTATCCATTGCAGGAAAATCAGAATTCCGATGATTTAATCATGATTGCTCCTGACCTGGTCCGTGAATATGATGAGGGAAGCGATGGATATGCATTGATGATAGAAAAAAGGCCAAGCCTGACTCCTTTAAAGGTTAACATGACCTCTGAAAACCTAAAGGAATGGTAAAGCAACTGAGGAGTGTGAATGATGAAAAAGTTTTTAGATGTGAACGGTATAGAAATCTGCATAGACGATACTGAAGAAGGCGAAACCGCATTATTGCTGATTCATGGATTGACAGGAGATAAGTCAACCATGTATCCGGTAAGGGACATGTTCAAGGACGATTATCGCATAATCACAATTGACACAAGAGGGCACGGCGAGTCAACACACCCTAAGGAATATACAATCGATGACCATGCCGATGACATACACGGAATAATCAAGGAATTGAACCTGGAAAAGGTAGATATTTTGGGATATTCCATGGGATCATACATTGCCCTAAGGGCCGCCGAGGCCAAATGCGATGATATAGACCATCTGGTTCTGCTTTGTACCAAGCCGAATGGAAAGACATCCTCTGTTGCAAGGCTTCTAAAGGAGGCAAATCTTGACATTACTCAGGTAACTCCTGAGGAGATGATGCAGGTAATCATCAAGGCCAGTGTAGCTCCACAATCCTTGGAAAAGGTTGAAAGTGGGGAATTGGACATTTTAAAATTGTTGAACGGTGAGGAAGCTTATGAATTGAACGCTGAAGAGAAGGCTGCTGAGGACGCATCACTTGCCAATTTCGACAATTCAAATGATTACGATAAGGTGACCTGCAAGACATTGGTCATAGGTGCCGAATATGACGGCATCAACCCGCCTGAATTGGGTCGTGAAGTGGCTGATGGAATAGACGGCGCCAGATTTGAACTGATTAATGATGCAGGTCATTTGGTAATAATAGAACAGCCTGAGGAATTCCAAAATATTGTAAATGACTTTTTGAAAGATTAAAATAGGTGATAAGATGAATTTGATAACAACGCTACAAATTTTCAATTTGCTTTTGTTGATAATCATCGCAGTATTGCTGTTTATCAACCGTAAAGCGGAAAACCAAACCAAGATGAGACTGGCGTTTTTGATACTTCTAGTCTTGTTTGTTCTCGAAGTTTTCATGTTTTAGAAAGTAAAGATATTTACTTTTTTTTATTTTTTGAGGGCGACTCAAAATTAATTATTTTTTTTAAAAATTTTTTTGCATTAATTTTTATTATTTTTAGGTATTTTGTTTGTTGTTTTGGTGTATGAGTTCGTTTTGTATTGTTTCGTTGTATATTCGTTTTAAATTGTGTGATATTGCGAGTAATTTTGCTTCTGTTTGTGTTCTTTTTAATCCTGTTGTGTTGAATTCTGTTACTTTTAGATTTTGTTTTATATTTCCAAATGGCCATTCTGCTGTTTTTGATCGTTTTTTGTAGATTTCTTGTGCCCATGGTGTTTCCATTTTTCTAAGCATTTTTATTTTGTTTGGATTTCCATAATCGGTTATGATTCTATTGTATCTTTTTCCACAGCATTCTTGGTGTTTTGGGCATGTTTTGCAGTTGTTTGTCCAGTATGCG